>CBIHQZ010000020.1:0-17368 GCA_966212315.1 uncultured Myxococcales bacterium | reverse complement strand
TCATCGGCCTTGTCGAGCGTGCCGACGTTCTGGGGGTTCTCGTAGTGCTCGACGACCTTGGTGCTGTACGCCATGACTTTTTTCTCTCCACTCACTCTGACAGTCACGAAACGGTGAACCGAAAATCTCTCAGTGCGCGGTCCAGGCGATCGACTTGAGGTCGATGCCTTCCTTCGCCATCTCGTAGAGCGGCGACATATCCCGCAGCTTGCGAACCTTCTCGACGACGAGCTTGCCGACGAAATCGACCTCTTCGTCCGTCGTGAATCGGCCGAGTCCGAAGCGGATGCTCGTGTGCGCGAGTTCCTCTTCGACGCCGAGCGCGCGGAGCACGTACGACGGTTCGAGGCTCGCGCTCGTGCACGCCGATCCCGACGACACGCACACGTCTTTGATCGCCATCATCATCGCTTCGCCTTCGACGAACGCGAACGAGACGTTGAGGTTGTTCGGCAAGCGTCGCGGTCCCGGCGGCGGTCCGTTCAAGAACAGCTCGTCGAGATTCGCGTAGAGATAGTCCTTCAAGCGATCGCGCTGCGCGCCGACTCGCTGCATCTCTTCGCGCCATTCCTTCGAGAGGATCTCGCACGCCTTGCCGAAGCCGACGATGCCCGGAACGTTGAGCGTCCCCGAGCGATAGCCACGCTCGTGACCGCCGCCGTCCATCTGTGCGGTGAGGCGAACGCGGGGCTTCGAACGACGCACATACAGCGCGCCCACGCCCTTCGGTCCGTAGATCTTGTGCGCCGTGAGTGACGCGAGATCGACGTTCATCTCCTGCACGTTGAACTCGGTCTTGCCGATGCCTTGCACTGCATCGGTGTGGAACAGAACGCCCTTCGAGCGGCACACCGCGCCGATGTCCTTGAGGGGCTGGATCGTGCCGACTTCGTTGTTCGCGAGCATCACGCTCACGAGGATCGTCTTGTCGGTGATCGCGGCCGCGACGGCTTCGGGCTCGATGAAGCCTTCCTTCGTCACGTCGAGATACGTGACCTGGAAGCCCTCTTTCTCGAGGCGCTTGCACGTATCGAGAATGGCTTTGTGCTCGGTCTTCGCCGTGATGATGTGGTTGCCCTTGTCCTTGTAGAACTCGGCAATCCCCTTGAGCGCGAGGTTGTCGCTCTCGCTCGCACCCGACGTGAACACGATCTCTTCGGGCTTCTCGGCGCCGATCAAGCCCGCGATCTGTTCGCGTGCGTAACCGACCGCTTCTTCCGCGACCCAGCCGTACTTGTGCGAACGCGACGCGGCATTGCCGAACGTGTCGGTGAAGTACGGGATCATCGCGTCGAGCACGCGCCGATCGACGGGCGTGGTCGCGTGGTAGTCCATGTAGATCGGAAACTTGAGAGCCATTGCTGTGTGCCTCGGGTCTTCTGCTTCGGTACGTACTTATCTAGTGCCGCTGGCTGTGCAGTCCCGCGACGAGTTCGGGGGTGTCGCCGCAGCGATGGTCGAGATCGCAGCGCGAACACGACTGCACGAGCCGTTCGGGATCGCAGGTGTCACAGGTGTCGAGGTAGTCGACCGAGCGTTCGAGCTCGGCACGGAGCGCTTCGAGTTTCGAAAGCTGCGCGCGGGTCTCGGCGAGCTTCTGGCGATAGAGACTGCGGAGCTTGTGCATGGCCCCGGTCGCCGAACCGCTCGACTCCCATTCGGTGACCATTTCGCGAATCTCGGGGAGGGAAAATCCCATCTCCTGGAGCTTGGTGATCCAGCGAACGCGGACGATCGCGTCGAGACCGTAGAGCCGAAACCCGCCCTTGCTGCGCTCGGACGGCTTGAGCAGCCCGAGTTCTTCGTAGAGATGCAGCGCGCGCACGGTCTTGGTCGTGCGCTGCGCAAGGTCGCCCACCCGAAGGAGCTTCGTCTCGTCCGCATCCTCGGTCGGGCCGGCCGCAACAGCCATCGAGGCCGTAGACACAACCGTGCTGGTCGCTTCGTCGGACTCGAGGATGGGAAGTTTCACGGTCATCGTGATCGGACCCTTACGTGCGGGGGAGGGTTGAGGCCCGCTACTCTTACGTGAGGGTACGAGTGTCGTCAATCGGCCTTCGCGAAGGTCATGGGGTTTTCTTCCGTCTCGGCGGCCGAAAGGCTCGGGGCCACGGATCGAAACCGAACGGTCGCACCGCCGAGCCACGGACGGTCCGGGGTCCGGGTCGGTAGCGCGGTCCCCTGGCGGACGGGATACGTCCGCCACCTTCCGCCACCCCGAACCGCCACCCCGCGGGACGCAACTCCGCGAAAGGACTCACTCCGACCTGGCGGCACGCCGCGCGCTATGCGGGCCGCACATGACGCCTCTGCCGTTCATCGCAGCCGCGCTCCTCATCGGAGTACTCGCGGGCGCCGAGGCGAGTCGCGGGCACCGGATGGCCTTGGTGCTGGCATCGCTCGTGTTCTCGGGAATCGCGCTCGTTCGCCTTCGCGGCTTGCGTGCGATGGCGCCGTTCGCGGTGCTCATTGCGGCATTCGCCGCCGGCTTCGTCCGTCGCGCCGAAGTAGCACCGCTCGCACCACGCAACCGTGGATCGCCGGTGACCGACCGACTGCACGGTTCTGTCGAACGCGGGTGTGTCCCGCGCGGGGATTTCAGCGTTTGCACCGTTGCCTCGACCGACGGCACTCGCGTCGAATTGCGCACGCCGCGGGGGGCCTGTCGTGCGCGCCCTGGCGACTCGATCGACGCCATCGCGACGCGCCAGCCGATTCAACCGACGGTGAACGGCGCACGCGCGGGACCAGGAGCGTCGCTGGTGCGTCGAGGCATCACGTGGTCGGCGCGGGCGGAAGGGTGTGCGTTCGCGTCGACGCGTGCGTGGAGTCCGATCGCCGCGCTCCGACGCGTGGGACTGACCGTACGGGAGGTGCTCTCGCGGGGGCTCGCGCGTGCGTTGCCGCGCCGTGATGCCGCGCGGGCCGATGCCCTTTTGTTCGGCGACGAATCGGGTCTCGACGAAACCGACGGCGACGCCTTTCGTTTGTCGGGACTGACGCACTTGCTCGCGGTCTCGGGCGCGCATGTCGCGTTGCTTGCCGCGGCGCTCGGCGGTGGCGCGTCGTGGCTCCTCAGACGTTGGAAGCGGCTGGCGGAGCGCGGGCGGGTAGCGCGAATCGCTACGTTGCTGCCGCTCGTTCCAGTCACGATCTTCGTCGTCGCGACCGGCGAGAGTGCGTCGGCCATGCGGGCCCTCGTGTCGGCACTTGCAGCGGCGATCGCCCGCATTGCATCACGGCGCGCGCGAGGCGAGGTGCTGGTGGCGGCGTCGATCATCGTGACGCTCTCGTTCGACCCTGCGTTCGCGTTCGATCCGGGATGGCAACTCTCGATCGTCGCGGCGTGGGCGCTCGCTGCGTCACCGCGCGAGGCCGAGTCGGGCCCACGGGTCGAGCGCGGCGCGCTGCATTCGGTCGCACGATTCTTCGTCGAGTCCGTCACCGCGAGTGGTCGCGTTGCGGTCGCGGCGTCGCCCGTTCTCGCGTGGCAGTTTCAGCGCGTGCCGCTCGGTGCGCTCTTCGCCAACGCGCTCGCGGCGCCACTGGCCGAGGGACTCGCGCTTCCGGCCGTGCTGATCACGGGTGTCGCCGGAGTGCTCGCACCCCGTATCGCATCGCTCGGCGGGCACATCACGGCGGCACTTCTCGACGGGATGTTCGCGCTCCCGTACCTCGCATTGCGCCTGCCGCTCGCGACCGCGGTGGTGCCGACGCCGACGCCAGCGCAGTGCGTGCTTCTCGTGGCGATCACGATCGTCGCATTGCGCTCGGACTGGGCGACTCGCATCGCGTGGTGTGCGGTCGCCGTCGTCGGCGTGCTCGCGTTCGAGATCCCTCATCGCTACGCCGTGCATCCGACCGGCGTGCTGCGGGTGACATTGCTCGATGTCGGGCAGGGCGATGCGATCCTCGTCGATCTTCCCGATGGCACCGCGATGCTCGTCGACGCGGGCGGTGGCTTCGGCAGTTTCGATCCCGGCGCCCGGATCGTCGTGCCGGTGCTGGCAGATCATCGCCGCCGTGAGCTGGTCGCAGTGATCGCGTCGCATCCGCACCCCGATCACATCGGCGGCATCCCCGCGGTACTCGCGTGGGCGAACGTCGAATCGCTGTGGGACACGCGACAAGGCGAGTCGTTCGGCGACGCGAATCAGTCGTATGGCGCGATGCGGTCATGGGCGGGTCGGCGCAACGTCGCGGTGCGAGGTCCCGAGACATTGTGCGGTGCGCCGCGTGCGTTTCATGGCGTGCAACTCGAGGTGCTCTCGCCATGCCCGTCCGTAATCGAAGGCACGCCGCCCAACGACGCATCGTTCGTGCTGCGGTTGCGATTCGGCCGCGCCACCGTGTTGCTGCCGGGTGATCTCGAACGCGACGGAGAACAGCGAATCCTCGATGCGCTCGGTCCGGTCACGCTCTTGAAACTCGGGCATCACGGGAGTCGGACGTCGAGCACGGATGCACTGCTCGATCGTGTGCAGCCGCGGCTGGCAATCGCGAGTGCGGGGCATCCGAGTCCGTTCGGGCATCCGCATCGCGCGGTGGTCGAGCGACTCGCCGCACGCGGTATCCCACTGTGGACGACGAGCGAACGCGGCGCCGTGACGGTGACGCTGCGCGAGTCGGGTGCGTTCGAGGTCGGCGAGATGCGCTAGTGGCGGGAATGAATGCAGTGACTCGTGCGTGTTGGCACGGTCACCGAGTCCCGAGACAAATCACCGCAGACGGGGTAAGCCCCGCGTCCGAGGTCTTCGTCGATGAGTCTTCCGAGCACGATTCTGCAGGCAGTGATCCCGTACTTCTCGATTCCCGATGGGCACATCGGCCCGCTGCCGATCCATCCGTTCGGCCTTCTCGTCGCGACCGGCATCATCGTCGGTCATCGCCTCGCGATGAAGCGCGCCGAGGTGCTCGGACTGGACCTCGAGAAGTTCGAGAAGCTGGTGTTCTGGACGGTGCTCACCGGCATCGTGCTCAGCCACATGCTCGACACGATTTTCTATCACCCGCAGACGCTCCGAGAGAACCCGCTCGAACTCATCATGATCCACCACGGACTCTCGTCCTTCGGTGGCTTCTTCGGCGCCGGCATCGGGTACTTCGTGTACTCGCGCATGCACAAGGTCGACGTGTGGCGCAGCGCGGATGCGATCGCGTACGGCCTCCCGGTGGGATGGCTCTTCGGGCGCACCGGATGCACCGTCGTCCACGATCACCCCGGCGCGCCGTCGAACAGTTTTCTTGCGATGCACTTCCCCGCGCGCCCGCAGCTCGGACTCCCGGCGGGCAACTACTTCGATCTCGGCCTGCTGGAATTGATGTGCACGCCGGTCCTCGTAGCGGCTGCGTTCTTCGTTGCGAGCCGCACCAAGAAGCCGGGCGCAGTGATCGCGACGATCGCGCTGATCTACCCGGTCATCCGCTTCCCGCTCGACTACCTCCGCATGCCCGATCCGAATGGCGGCGACGTGCGGTACTTCGGGTTCACCCCCGGTCAGTACGCGTGCATCCTGTGCTTCGTGCTCGGTCTCTACATCGTGCGCCGCACGTGGAAGCTGCCGGCCGAAGAGCCGAAGAAACCGGAGCCGCCGAGCACGGGGACGACGGTGAAAAAGAAGGTCGCGAAGCCCGCGAAGAAGGCGGAAGCGTAGGGCGCGAGAGCCCCCACTCAGTCGAGTGCGAGAGATGTGTCGCGCCCGACGGTCGATCAAGCGCGAGATTGCAGGATCGCATTCCAGGACCTGCGTCGGCTCGCGTGACCTCACCCCCGCTGCCGCGCGCCCCTCTCCCTCCGACGCCACCGCGATCGTGCGAACGCAGGCGTCGTCGAAAGAGGGGCTCGAAGGATGTTGCGTGATCGTCGAGCCGTACGCGTGGGCGTCCGGCGGGTCGTGAACGTCGTGCCGCGGTCGACGGAGGGCGCCGGCAGTCGCGGTGGATTCGCATCTCGTTCCCTGCGCTCGACCCACGCCACCATCGTTCCAGCCCCTCTTTCGACGACGCCTGCGTTCGCGCGGCACGCGCGGGCGTCGGAGGGAGAGGGGCGCGGCGGCAGCCGGGGGTGAGGTCCGCTCCTCCTACTCGTACGCCGCCATCGCGCGCGCCATCTCGCCGCGCACCTTTTCTCGCAACTCGACAGGCTCCGCCACGCGCGCGCTCCCGCCCCAGCGCAGCACCCACGCGATCAGTTCTTCACCCACCGCGACGTTCAGCTCGCATCGCACGCCGCCGTTCTCGATCTTCACGTTGCGTTGTGACGGATGCCATTGCCGCTCGGTGATGAACGTCGCCACCTTGCGGTCGAACTCCACCACCACACGCTGCGGCGCGCTCCCGCCGATCATTCCGAACGAGCCGTCGAAGAGCTTCGACACATCGAACGTCGGATCGCGCTCGAACGGCGCCTGCTTCAACGCCTTCACGCGGCGCATGCGCTCGACCGCGAATGTGCGCGGCGCTTTTTTCGCCACGTCCATCCCCACCACGTAGAGACCGTTGCGATAGAGCACGAGCGAGTACGGTTGCAGCTTGCGCGACCCGGGCGTCGATCCGCCTTCGTACGCGAACGAAAGCGTCAGCGATCGAAGCACACCGTCGTAGATCTCGTAGACCTGATCGCGAAAGCGCCGGTAGCTCTTGGGCGCTTCGGGAATGTAGAGGAAGCGATCGCCGAATGCGGTGCCGTCACCGTCGTTGGGCGTGAGCTTGGTGAACAGCTGCGAGAGATCGTCGTAGATGGGCGTGCCCGCGAGCACGTCGAAGACGCGTCGCACCGCCGACAGCGAGTAGCGTTGAAACCGCGTCATGCGGATCGGCTCGCTCGAACGCCCGGTGCGCGCGAGGCGCACGCGCCGCTCGTCGTCGACCACCACCGTCTCGAGCTGCTGCTCCGCCGCTTCGAGCGCTTTCAGATCGCGCCGGATCGAACGCGAGGTAACACCCATCTCGCGCGCGAGATCGTCGATGCGCATGCCGTCCGGCGCCGATTCGAGGCGGTGGTACAGCTGGAACAATCGAACGGCCTGTGTGTACTGACCGCTCGGTCTTCCGGGCGTGGGGCGACGCGCCATCGCCGAGACTATGTCGATGGCGCCGCGGCTCGTAAAGGACTCCGTGTCGTCGTGCATGGGCACGGTATCGACGCGGCTGCGACCTCGTTGCGTGTGCAACGCACGCGTCTTCCAACGCATCGCCCGCCGTGCCAGAACTCGCAGCGAGGAACGCGACGATGCCCATCGAGTACGAGCCAGTCATCGGCCTGGAAGTCCACGTACAGCTACTCACGCGCACCAAGATCTTCTGCCCATGCAGCACCGAGGGCGGGCTTCCGAACACGCACGTGTGCCCCACGTGCCTCGGTCTTCCGGGCGCGCTGCCGGTGCTCAATCGCGAAGCGGTCGCGATGGCGATGCGCGCCGGCCTCGCGCTCGGGTGCACCATTCGCGAACGTTCGCGATTTGCCCGCAAGAACTACTTCTATCCGGATCTGCCGAAGGGCTACCAGATCTCGCAGTACGACGAACCGCTCTGCGAGTTCGGGCATCTCGACGTACCGCTCGCCGACGGTTCCACGCGTCGCGTCGGGATTCACCGGATCCACATGGAAGAAGACGCGGGCAAGAACCTGCACGGCACCCTCGCGAGCGATGCGTCACTCGTCGATCTCAATCGCGCCGGCGTTCCGCTGGTGGAGATCGTGAGCGATCCCGACATTCGTTCCGCGAGTGAAGCGGCGGAATACCTGCGCCAGTTGCGCGCAGTGGTGATGGCGCTCGGGATCAACGACGGCAACCTCGAAGAAGGAAGCTTTCGCTGCGATGCGAACGTTTCGGTTCGACCGAAGGGAAGCGATAAGTTCGGCACGCGTTGCGAGATCAAGAACGTGAACTCCTTCCGTTTCGTGCAGCGCGCGATCGAGTACGAGATCGCCGAGCAGATCTCGAAGATCTCGTCGGGGATCCCGGTGCGGCAGTTCACCAAGCAGTGGAACGAGCCGCTCGGCAAGACGATCGACATGCGCGAGAAGGGCAACGCCGACGACTATCGCTACTTCCCCGATCCGGATCTGCCAGTGCTCGAAGTGTCGCGCGCGTGGATCGACGAGACCCGCGCATCGCTCCCCGAATTGCCAGTGGCGCGCCGCGATCGATACGTGTCGACGCTGGGACTGTCGCTCGACGTGGCGGACGTTCTCGTCGAGCACCCAAGACTCTCCGAATGGTTCGATCGCGCGTTCGAACTCGCCGGCGGAGATGCGAAACGCGTGGCGAACTTCGTGGTGAACGAAGTGAAGCGCGACGTGTCGTACCGTGGGATCGATGCGACGTTTCCGATGCCGGCCGAACACGTGGCCGAACTGATCAAGCTCGTCGACGCCGGTACGATCTCGGGGAAGATCGCCAAGGACGTCTACGCCGAGATGGTGAAGACGCAAAAGCCCGCGGGGGAGATCGTCGCCGCGAAGGGGCTCACCGTGGTGACCGACGTGGCCGCGATCGAGAAGATCTGCGCCGACGTCATCGCCGCGAACACGAAACAGACGGAGAGCTATCGAAGCGGGAAAACCGCTCTGTTCGGCTATTTCGTGGGCCAGGTGATGCGCGCGTCGCAAGGGCGCGCGAGCCCCGAGATCGTGAATACGACGCTCAAGAAGTTACTCGGCTGAACGCTACGAGAGCAGGAACGCGATGGCGTCGAGTTCGTCGAGGAACACGCCATTGCTCGCGGCCTTCGTGCCGTTCTCGCGACGCGTGCGATCGACCTGAAGCTTGCCGACCTGGGTGCGAACGAGGATCGCCGTGCGGCGGAACCCGTTGAGCGCGCCCGCGGCCATCGGGCGGATCTTTTCTTCGAACGCAGAATCGTTGCGCATCGGCGCCGCGCGCAGATCGACCAGCACACCCCAGTGATCGCGATTGATCGTTGCGAGGTGCGCCGAGATCTTCGCCTGGAAGCGCGCGATGTCCTCGAGGTCGCTCAGTGCCTTGTCGTTGCGGCGCGCGCAAACGAGTCGATGTCCGCGATCTTCGAGCAGCGTCCAGAAGTCGGTGTGATCGAGTTCGCGCCAGATGGGTGTCGGTGTGGGTGCCGAAGGCCGGGGTTACATCACGATGCGCGCGTTCCTGGGGAGGGTCATCGCGCGCGTCAAGGGATGCGTCGATCGATCGACACGGTCCGTGCGCTGGTGAAGACTCGCGCGCACTCATGGCCGAACGAGACGACGGGAAGTCCATCCGCAGCCTCGCAATGCGCGAGATCGACGACGTGCTCGACGACCTCGACACGCTGCTGAAGAACAACGAGGTCGGCACGGAACTCTCGCACCTCGGCGTGAACATCAGCCTCGCATTGACCGCCGCGGCCGGACTGCGCGCGTATCTGCACGGCGACAAGCACGGTGCGATCGAAGACCTCGGCACCGCGGTCGAAGAGATCGCGGCGCGCGCATCGGTGAAAGACTGACGCTCAGCCCGCGCCGGATCGCGAATCGCCGGCGCTCGCGGTTCCGTGCGATCGATACGCTTCGATGAGCCACGAGGCCGCTGCAGCGATCTCGCGAGTCTTGTCGAACACCGTTCCGAATGCTCTCAGTTGCTCGACGCGCGTCGGAGACATCTCCGCGGTGATGAATGCGATCCGCGCGTTCGGAAACGATGCGCGCAAGTCGTTCGCCACGTCGACGCCCGTGTCGCCCTCGCCGAGGTCGACATCGAGCAGCGCGGCGATGATCGGAGTCGAGTTCGTGCGCGCACGCAGCGCCGCGCGCGATTCGTAGGTATCGAGCAGAAGTGATTCGGCGTAGAGCGCGCGACGCATCGTCGATCGTGCGGTGGCGCTGTCGTCCACGTACACCAGGCCGGGACGGAGGAAGCCGCCGTCAGGCGTGATCGCGGGGCTCGGACCGGAGGGGCGATCGCTGTTCGACACGGTTCTGCAGTCTTCCTTTTCTGCCAAAACCCCCACTCGCACGAACGAACGTCGCGATTCTTCCACGCGCATTCGCGACCGCGCAACGAAGACCGCGCAACTCGTCCCGATCGCGAATGCTTGGCGTCGTAGGGCCCGCTTGCTACACGTCGCGCCCTCCCATGACCGAGCCCGAATCGAAAAGCGAGAGCGTCGCGCAGCGCTCGACGCGCGGCGTCGCGATGATCGCGATGGCCAAGGCGTACTTCCTCGTGACGGGCTTCGCGCAGCCGATCCTCCTGACGCGCTTGCTCGGACAGACGGGCTACGGGCTGTACGGCTCGGTGCTCAACGCCGTTTCGATTCTCAACAACGTCGTCGTCGCCGGATCCATCCAGGCGATGAGCAAGAGCGTGACCGAACACGGCCCGGTCGCGCTTCGTCGCGGCCTGGTGCTGCATCTGCTCGTCGGCGCTTTGCTCGCGGGATCGTTCGCCGCGCTGTCGGGCCCGATCGGCGCCGGCGTGCTCTGCGATCCGCAACTGCCCGCGCTCCTCGTGATCGCGTCGATCATCGTGGGCAACTACAGCGTGTATGCGGCGCTCGTCGGCGCGCTCAACGGACAGCAGAAGTTCCGTGCGCAGGCGATGCTCGACATGACGTTCGCGACGCTACGGACCGGGCTCGTGATCGGTCTCGCGTACCTCTGGCACGTGCGCGGAGCGGTCACCGGTTTCGCGATCGCGAGCGGAATCATCGTGTTCCTCGCCCTCGGTGCGGTCTGGCCCGGAATGCGTGCGAAGCCAGCGGAAGCCGTTGTGGCCGAGCCGTTCGGCGTGTTCGCGCGCCGCTACGTGCGGTTCTTCGCGCCCGTACTGGTCTATCAATTCGCCCTGAATCTGGTGCTTCAGGCAGACCTGTTGGTGCTGAAGGGATTGCTGGTTCGTCGCATGGGTTCGGTCGCCGCGGGCGTCGGCGATGCGTGCGCGCACATCGCAACCGGCACGAACGCCACGCTCGACCACGTGAACGCGCTCGTCGGGATCTACAAGTCGGTGCAGAACTTCGCGTTCCTTCCGTACCAGCTGCTTCTCGCGGTGACGTTCGTCGTTTTCCCGGTCGTGTCGCGCGCGACGTTCGACGGCGATCGCGATGCCTCGCTCCGTTTCGTGCGCAGCACCTTGCGGTTCTCGACCATCGCGGTCGGCGCGATGCTCACGGTGCTCGTCGGCCGTCCGGGTGGCGTGTTGCGTCTCGCGTACAAACCCGACGTCGAAGTCGGTGCGGCCGCGTTGCGGTACCTCGCGCTCGGGCAAGGCGCGTTCGCGCTCGCGGTGATCACCACGACGATCGTGCTCGCAGCGGGTCGCACGCGTGCCGCGACGATGCTGATGCTCGCGATGCTCGCGGCCGTGTTCGCGGGCGACTACGTGGGGATCACCCTCGCGCCGACCGACCTCGCGACACTCGACGGCGCGGCGATCGGCACCGCGGCGGGTTGCTGGTTCGGTGCGATCGCGATCGGCGTGTACTCGAAACGCGTGCTCGGTGCGTTCGCGCCGGCAGGCACGCTGATCCGCTCGATCCTGTCGCTCGCCGTCAGCGCTGCGGTGATCGCGATCGTTCCGTTGCACGGGAAGATCGTGACCCTCGTACTCGCGGTCGTCGCGGTCGCTCTCTACGTGGTGTGCATCGTCGTGAGCGGCGAAGTGACGGCGAGCGAGCGCAGCGCGATCGTCGCGGCGGTTCGCAAGCGCGTGGGACGCTGAGTTCGCAAACGATGTGAGACGGCGACGCGCCGTGCGTATTCAAAAACGCACGACGGAATTCAGTGACAAGGGTCGCTGCAATGCGACGTCGCGCAGAGCGTGAGTGCGTCGATCACGCGCGCGCAGGTCTCGGTCGTGAGACACGCGTCCGAGCACCCGCAAGTGAGTGCGCTTTGCGCGGGACATCGCGCAACGCATGCGAATTCCGCCTGACAGTCTCCCGACATGTTCGAGACCGCAGTGCGTTCGGTTGCGCAGTGCTCCGTGAGGCAGCTCTGGCACGCGGTCATCGAAGCATTCCGCCATGTTCGCTGCGTTTCGCAGGGGTCACCCGCGCACCCTGCGAGCGACGCGGCGAGGAGGGTCACGAGGAGCACGAACGCGATGCGAAACGTCATCGTCGAGGAGCTGTTTCGCGTCGCAATCACGCAGCGATCGTCGAGGTCGTCGCTTTGCGTGTCAACACAAGGTTGGTTAGTGTTCGCCGCGATGCGAACCCACCGAATGTTCTCTCTCTCGATCTCTCTCGGACTCGGACTCGTGGCCCTCGCGCCGATGGCGCACGCACAGCGTGCAACCACGCGTGCGGGTGCCGGTGCAGCGGCGACCGCCACCGCGCGTCCCGGCGCCAACGTGCTGCGCATGACGTACGTGCCGGGACAGGTCGCGCGCTACACGACGCGGTCGACGCAGACCGCGCCCGCGCCGGTCGGCGAGACCCGCACGACGGGTCACGTGGAGATCGAAACAGTGGCGGCGCGTCCCGACGGCGGCGCGCAACTGCGGATGCGAATCACGGGTATGGAAGTGCAGGGCGCCAACGTGACCGACGCCACGCGCCAGCAGATCGCACGCGGTGTTTCGGGCATGGCGATGACGTACACGCAGGACGCGCGCGGTCGCATCAGCGATCGCGGCGCGCCGACCGGCGTGTCGGCAGAGTTCCGCCCGCTCATCGAAGGCGTACTGCAGTCGCTCGATCAGATGTCGCCGCAGCTCCCCGAAGGTGCGGTCTCGGCCGGTGATCACTGGAGCGACCACCGCACGATGCACCTCTCGCTCGGACCGAGCATGGCGCTCGATATGGACATCGACGTGACGTACACGCTCCAGTCGGCGACGCCGGGACAAGCGGCGACGATCGGCTTCCAGATGACGATGGGAATGGGCCACGGCGCGACGATGGGGAACGCGACGGTGACGGGCCAGGGTCGCGCGACCGGTGAGATGGCGATCGACCTCGCGCACGGCGCGCTCAATTCGAGCCGATCGACCGGCGAGATGAACATGCACGTCGCGGCGGCGAACGGCCGTCAGGCGGACATGCACACGACGTTCAGCAACGACATGACGCGTGACGGACAGCCCGGTGCCGCGGCGGCTGCTGCACCCGCGCCGGCAGCTGCTGCTCCCGCGCACCACTGATCGAACGACTGCCGAAAACTTCGTCCGCGTTCGTCCCTCCTCTAGCGTGCGCTGCATGCGCCGCGAATCGCGTTTCGATCCCATCACTCGTCTCATCGCACTCGTCGTGATCGCGCTCGGCGCGAATGCGTGCGCGGCGGCGAATCCGTTTCGTCTCGGCGATCAGGTCGCGCTCTTCACCGACGATCTGCGCTGGGGCCGTCTGCCGGCGGCAGAAACGCAGATCGCGCCGTCGCTGCGCGCGGCGTTCTCGCGCCGCCATCGCAGCTGGGGACACGCGCTGCAGATCATGGACGTCGAAGTCGACGAGACGCGCGTGAACGGTCTCGTGGGCACGGTGCACACGCGCTACACGTGGATGCTCCGCAACGAGATGGACACGCGCGAGACGGTCGTCGAAACGCGTTGGCGCGCGGCGGGGATGAGCGGCGACTGGACTTGCGAAGACGAGCACATCGTGGCCGGCGATCCGGCCCTGCTCGCGTCGCGTTGAGCCAACCACCGCCACGCGTCTGCCGCTTTCTTGCGACGCAACCGAACGCTGCTGTAAGGGCGATCTCATGAGCACCAACGAAGACCGCAGGACGAACAATCGGGTGGTGGTCGACCTGTGGGTCGAAGAGCACACCGAAGATGCGTTGTACTTCCAGCGCGCGACGAACCTCTCGATCGGCGGCGTGTTCCTCGATCGCACGCTTCCGCATCCTGCTGGGACGCGCGTGCAGCTCGAGCTGCGACTGCCCGGTGAGACGGCGCCGCTGCGTGTCGCGGGCGAAGTCGTGCCGACCGTCGATCGCGACATGGGCATGGGCGTGCGCTTCGTCGGTCTCTCGACCTTCGAGCGTGATCGCATCGCGAGCTATCTCGATCGCGCGCCGTTCCGCGTGCCGAGCGAGAACCTGACGCTCACCTCGCACTGATCGCTCCGGCGCCGCGCGCGCGATCGTTCTTTCCGAAGCGCACTCGATCGTTGTCCAATCGGCGAGCTGTCATGCGCGCACTTCGGGCCGTTGCATTCGCGTCGTTCGCCGCGGCCCTCGCCGTGATCGCGCACGTTCGCGACGCGCGCGCGCAGTTCCACGACCCACGCCTCGTGTGGGAAACGCTCGAGACCCCGCACTTCCGCATCACGTTCCACCAGGGGCTGCGTCCGATGGCGCAGCGGGTCGCGGATGTGGGCGAGGGGGTCTACGCCGCCGTCGGCGATCTCATGGGGTGGCACCCGGTGCAGATCGTTCGCGTGTTGCTCAGCGACAACACCGACGACTCGAACGGCAGCGCCAACGCGGTTCCGTACAACGTCGTGCGGCTCTACGCGACCTCACCCGAGGATCTCAGCGAGCTGAGCGACTACGAGGACTACCCGCAGCAGTTGCTCACCCACGAGTTCACGCACATCGCGCATCTCGACAACATTCACGGCATTCCCGCGCTGATCAACGCGGTCTTCGGAAAGATCTATCCGCCGAATTCCGCGCAGCCCGCGTGGATTCTGGAAGGCATCGCGGTCTACGCGGAGACGCGCTTCACGTCGGGCGGTCGTCTTCGCGCGGGCCCGTGGCGGATGTTCATGCGCGCGGACGCGCTCGCCGACCGTTTCCTGTCGATCGATCAGCTCTCGAACGGCGGCGCGAATCGCTGGCCGCACGGGCAGTCGATCTATCTCTATGGCAGCCACTTCATCCAGTACATCGCCGAGCGCTTCGGCCCGGCGACCATCGGGCGCATCGCGACGGACTATGGCCAGCAGCTCATTCCGGTCGGGATCAATCGCAGCATTCGGCGCGCGACCGGCCACACCTACGAAGAACTCTATCCGGAGTTTCTCGCGGCCATGCGCGCGCGCTTCGAACGCGAACGCGACGAAGTGGTCGCACGCGGACTCATCGAAGGGACGCCCCTCACGCAGCAAGGCGAGCGCGTGTTCTATCCGCGCTTCCTCCCCGACGGTCACACGGTGATGTTCGAGTCGGACGACGGCCGCAGCCACGCGCAACTTCGCACGGTCGACGTGCGCGGCGAGGGCTTGCCCCGTTCACGCGACGGCGACTGGGTCGAATCGTTCTCGGGCTTCGCGCTCGATTCGAGCGGCTCGCGGATGATTCTCTCGGACACCGGTTTTCACCGGCAGATCTACTTCTTCCGTGAGTTGTACGAACGCGACGTCGCATTGCGCGACGGACGCGCGGTCACAACGAACAATCACGTCATCACCGACGACGCGCGCGCGCAGTACCCCGATCTCTCGCCGGACGACGACCACGTTGCGTTCATCGCCAACCATCGCGGCACGCAGCAGCTGTGGGAGATGTCGCTCGCCGAACGCGCGCCCGCGCCGGTGTTTCGCGTCCCGCGCGGTGAGCAGGTGTACACGCCGCGCTACTCACCCGACGCGCGTCGCATCGTGTTCTCGCAGTGGCAACGCGGCGGATACCGGGACGTTCGCATGATCGATCGTGCCAGCGGCGCCATCACCGACATCACCCACGATCGCGCGCTCGACATGCAGCCGATCTGGTCACCCGATGGGCGCTACATCGTGTGGTCGTCGGATCGCACCGGCATCGCGAACATCCACGCGCTCGATCTCGACACGGGCGTCGTTCGCCAGGTCACCAACGTGCGAACCGGCGCGTACATGCCCGCGATCTCGCCGGATGGACACACGCTCGTGTACGCGGGCTACAGCACCTACGGCTGGGACCTCTATCGCCTGCCGTTCGACCCGAGCCGCTGGATCGACGCCGCGCCACCGAGCCCCGAACGCACCGCGGTCTCGTTGCCCACGCCGCCGACACCGACGCGTACGCACGCCTACAACGCGTGGGACACGCTGCGCCCCTGGTACTACGGGCTCGATTACGGCAGCGACGGCTTCGGTCCGCAGGTCGGCATCTTCACCAACGGCGGCGATCTCGTCGGCAATCACTCGTACGGCGCGCGACTCGCGTTCGGCCTCACGCGCGGCGATCCGTCGTTCGACGTGAGCTACCAGTACGCGGGGATGCGCCCGACGTTGAACCTCCATCTCTATCGCTCGGTGGTCGCGAATCGCGTGCACATCGGCACGACCGACGTGACCTATCCCGAGGATCGCTGGGGCGGCGAGAGCAGTGTGTCGGTGTACTTCCCGGGGCTGTTCGTCTCGAACGCGGTCTCGCTCTCGTACGAAGCGCAATACGTGCAGCGACTCTCGGACCTCCCGTTCAATCGGCTCTCCGATCCGAACGAGGCGCCCACCGATCTGCCGTTTCAAGGGTGGAACAACGGGCTCCGTGCGTCATGGAGCTTCTCGCGCGTCGTACGACCTACGTACGCGATCTCGGCCCAGGAAGGGTACAGCGGCGCGGTTTCGATCCACGGCACCGACCGCGTGCTCGGAAGTGCATCGGGCTCATTCGATGTCTCCGCCGCCGCTGCCGCGTACGTCCCGATGCCATGGGGCTATCCGCGCCGGCCGCACGTTCTCGCGATTCGTGCCGCGGGCGGGCTCGGCATCGCCGACGACGGCGCGCGCGCGATCTACTACCTCGGTGGATTTCCGACGTACGCGTTCACCGATTTCATCACGTCGTTCTTGTCGCTGTCGTCGTCGGGCGGCGTGGCGCTGCGCGGCTACCCGCAATTCGCGCGCGCGGGCGACGCGTTCTTCCTGTGCAACGTGGAGTACCGCTTTCCGATCGTGCAGATCGATCGCGGCGTCTCGACGCTTCCGGTCTATCTCTCGCGTCTGTACGGCGGCGTCGCGCTCGATGTGGGCAGTGCGTGGTTCGGGCGGATCCGCGCAGAGGACATCGCAGTCGGCGCGGCGATCGAATTGCTCGCGGACGTGATCGTCGGTTGGTACTTCCCGTACACGGTTCGCATCGGACTCGCGCAAGGACTCACCGGGTCCGATGCGATGCTGCAACCGTACGTGCTCTTGAGCGCGCCCTTCTGATCAGGCGTTCTTGCGCGCTTTCTTCGCGCCGCCCGTCTGCACGACATGGCGGAACTCGTAACGGAAGAGCGCGAGTCGTTCGGGGGCGTCGCGGAACACGTAGCGCCCGGCGGAACGAACTTCGTGCACGGCTTCGTCGAGCAGTGCGAGCGCGCGATTGCGATGCGAGTCCCGCGCAGCAGCGGTGTGACCGGCTGCGTCTGTTCGGGCGTGAAGCCGGCGGCAGGGAGCGCATTCCATGCGTCCTGGTCGAGCGCGAGCTGATCGGCGAGCCGGTCGAGCAGCGCATCGAGCGCATCGACTTCGTCCGGCTGCACCAGGCCGA
>CBIHQZ010000019.1:0-17713 GCA_966212315.1 uncultured Myxococcales bacterium | reverse complement strand
GTACTCTGCCGAACGCTCGAGCAAGCCGAAGCGGCCGTCGATGCAGGTGCTGATGGCGTGTATCTCGACTTCCTCGAACTCACCGGCACCGGCAATGCCGTGCGCGCGCTGCGTGCCCGCGGCAACGTGCACATCACCCTCGCCCCGCCGCGAATCCGCAAGCCGGGCGAAGAGAAGATCGATCGCTTCCTCGACTCACTCGAACCGGACGCGCTCCTCGTTCGCAGCCTCGGCGCTCTGCACGACGGCGCATCGTCGAGTATCCCGCGCATCGGCGACTTCTCGCTCAACATCACCAATCGCATCAGCGCGGCCGAAGTGCTGGCACGCAATCTCGTGGCATTCACCCCGTCGTTCGATCTCGATGCAACGCAGTTGGTGGCGCTGCTGGCCTCGCCCTTCGCGCCGTTCGCCGAACTCGTCGTGCATCATCCGATGCCGCTCTTTCACATGGAGCACTGCGTGATCGCCGCACTGCTCTCGACCGGGCACGATCACCGCGATTGCGGCCGTCCGTGCGAGAAGCACCGCGTGTCACTCCGCGACCGCGCCGGCATGGAGCATCCGGTCGAAGCCGATGTCGGCTGCCGCAACACCGTCTTCCACGCGGCGTCGCAGAGTGCGGCCGGTCTCGCGTCGACGCTGTCGCGCAGAGGCGTGCGTCGCTTCCGCGTCGAGCTGGTGCGCCAGGATCGCGACGACGTCACGAAGATCGTCCGCTCGTACCGCGCGCTCCTTGCCGGCACCACCGCACCGCAAGACGTCTGGCGCGCGCTGCGCACCGAGGGCGGCTACGGCGTGGTCAAAGGCACGCTGCGAGTGCTCGACGCGTAGTGCGCTATCATTCGCGCCCATGGCGCGAACGGATGTGATCGTGATCGGCGCCGGGCCCTCGGGCCTCGCCACGGCGGCGTGCAGTCGTCACCGCGGACTCGACGTCGCAGTGCTCGAACGCAACGAGCAGGTCGGTTCGAGCTGGCGCAACCACTACGAACGACTGCATCTGCACACGGCGAAACGCTACTCGTCGCTTCCGATGATGCCGTGGCCCGACGACGTGCCGACCTATCCCTCGCGCGCACAGGTGGTCGAGTACCTCGAACGCTACGCAACGCGCTTCGGCGTCACGCCGCACTTCGGCACCGACGTTCACGACGCACATCACGACGGTCGCGAATGGGTGGTGCCGACATCGCGCGGGGAATTTCGCGCGCACTCGCTCGTCGTCGCGACCGGATACAACCGCGTGCGCAACGAGCCCGTCTTCGGCGACCGCGAGAAGTTTCGCGGCGTCGTGCTGCACAGTGGCTCGTACCGCAACGGCCGCGCGTTCCGCGGGCAGCGTGCGCTCGTCGTCGGTGCGGGCAATTCGGGCGCCGAGATCGCGCTCGACCTGTGGGAATCGGGTGCTCTCACGGCGATGTCGATTCGCAACCCGGTGCACGTGCTGCCGCGCGACGTGGCGGGGATTCCGGCGCAGTACAACTCGATCCACGTCTTCGCGCGCATCCCGCCGCGCGTCGCGGATCGACTCACCCTGACGCTCGTCGATCGGATCTATGGCGATCTCACGCGACACGGCATCCGCCGCCCCGCGATGGGACCGATCTCGCAGATGCTTCGCGAGAAGCGCGTGCCGCTGATCGACATCGGGACGGTGCCGCTCATCCAGCAAGGGCAGATTCGCGTGCATCGCGGACCGCATGCGTTCACCGCCGACGGCGTTCGTTTCGAAGACGGGACCGAGGCGCAATTCGACGTAGTAGTCCTCGCGACCGGCTATCGCGCCGGCATCGACGGCGTGCTTCGCAACGCGGCGCCACACCTCGACACGCGCGGTGCGCCAATGTGCTTCGGCCGCGAAGCGGCGTCGCCGGGGCTCTACTTCGTCGGCTATCGCAACCCGATCATCGGGCAGCTCTACGACATCGGACTCGAAGCGGTGCGGGTGGCGAAGCGCATCGCGCGGAACCGCGGGCGCGCGGCGGAGAACTGACGATGAACGAGTTGGATCACTGGCAGCCCGTCGTCGCGACACGCGCGGTCGGCAAGAAACCGCGAATGGTCCGCATCGCGGGCGAAGAGATCGTGCTGTTCCGCACCGAACGCGGATCGATCGGCGCGCTCGTCGATCGATGCCCGCATCGCGCGGCACGATTGAGTCTCGGACATGTCGAAGGCGAGACGCTCGTGTGTCCGTATCACGGCTGGAAATGGGCGACCGACGGGCACGGACGCGCACCGGGGACACCGACGGCGAAACCGTGCGCTTCGGCATTCGACGTCGTCGAGAACCAGGGACTCGTGTGGATCAAGCGGGCCGGCGCGGCGGCGGCGTTCCCGCGCTTCGACGTCGCGGGATTCTATGTGGTGACCCGTTCGCAGCGCACCGTCGCTGCGCCGCTCTAACTCGTGCTCGACAACTTCATCGAGGTCGAGCACACGCCGCAGGTCCATGCGCTGCTCGGATACCCCGCCGATCGCATGCACGAAGTGACGTGCACCACGACGACGACGCCGGAGTCCGTGCACGTGCACAACATCGGACCGCAGCGAACGCTCCCTTCGCCGCTCTATCCGATCTTCGACATTCCGCGCGACGCGTGGTTCGTCGACGAGTGGACCACGTACTTCTCGCCGGTCCACACCGTGTACGACCAGTACTTCGTCGATCCGGTCACACGTCGGCGAACGAGTGATCTGAACCGCATCGGCGTGTTCTTCACGCCCCTCGACGACCATCGCACCGACCTCCACGTCCTCGCGTACAGCAGTGCATCTCCGTGGGGCACATTCGGTTTCAACGCCGTGCGCCATCGCTTGCTCGACGCGTTCATTCGCATGGAGACCTGGTTCGACGCGCGGCTGCTCGGCTCGCTCGCCGACAAGAATCCCGCCATCAAGGGCAACGCACTGGGACGCTTCGACAAGCCGCTGCTCGCGGCGCGCGAACGCGTCGAACGGATCTATCGCGGACGCGGCGACGCGGGCGGATTGCGGGTCATCCGCGAGGCACCGTCGCGAACGTAGCGCCCCGCGATCAGGGCGCGGTCGGCGAGCAGCAACGGAAGCCGATGTCCGCGAGGCTGGTGTCCGCTGCCGCACGCGAGAACGTGGTTCCGCACGTGAGCCCGAGGACCGGCGACTCGTAGCTGCCGCCGCGCACGACGTAGATCGGCACCGCGGGCATCGTCGATGTCGAGCCTTGCTGCTCGCTGGTCCATTCCTTCGCGTTGCCCGAGAGGTCCGCGACGCCGGTCGCTGTCACGCACGCATTCAGTGCAGCATCCCCGGTAGGCGCGAGCGCGTGGGTCGCGGCGTAGTCGGCGCCGTTGCAGGTCATCGGCTGATACGTCGCGCCGTACGGATACGTGTTCGCCCCCGCCGAGCAGGCGCGGGTCCATTCCGCCGCGGTACACAGCCGCATGCCGGCAGCGACACACGCCGCTTGCGCACCGGTCCAGTTGACCAGCGTCCACGGAACCACCGCCGCGTTCGAACACGACAAGTTGCCCACCACGCCGCTCGCGGTCGCACTCGCATCCGGGCGAGAGGCCTCGTATCGGTCGATCCAGAAATCGAGCCCGCCGCCGGTGATATGCACCATGTCGCGCACGATGCGATTCGCACCCGTCGTGTTGTCGATCGTGCCGTCGCAGTCGTCGTCGACGTTGTTGCAGCGCTCGGCGCTCGGCGCACCCGGCACCGGTTCGACTCCACCGGCGAGATCGCACGTGGTCCGATGCACATCGACCGGATCGCAACGGATGACGCCCTCGTCGCGACACGCACCGCGCAGGCTGTTGTCGCAGCTCGCGCCGAGATCAGGGAACGCGTCGTCGACCGCGCCGTTGCAATCGTTGTCGATCCCGTCGCAGCGTGTCTCGCGCGCGATCAAACCGTTCGGAAGCGTGGCGTCGAATTCGACCCCGGCGCCGTAGCCGCAATACCAGGTCGTCACGCCACCGCGCGTGTCGCACGTCGCGACCGTACCGGCG
This sequence comes from uncultured Myxococcales bacterium, assembly GCA_966212315.1. Taxonomy (GTDB): domain Bacteria; phylum Myxococcota_A; class Polyangia; order Polyangiales; genus CBIHQZ01. The sequence goes on along the minus strand of CBIHQZ010000019.1, from coordinate 13,715 downwards.
CACGGCGTTCCCGCGCGCGTCACGCACAGTGATGTCGGCGCTGCTTCGAGTGCAGATGCTTCGTCGATCGCGCCGTCGCAGTTGTCGTCGAGCCCGTTGCACGCCTCGTAAGGAAGCGGCGGGTAGACCGGGCAGTGGTACTCGCAGCCGTTCGACGGGTCGTGATCGTTGTCGGCGAACTCGGTCGCGCACGCGCCGAGCTGACATGCGCCCGCAGTGCATACCGGCGTCGCGTTCGCGTACGTGCAAGCCGTGGCGCACGCGCCGCAATGGAGCGGGTCGCGGGTGAGATCGAATCCTTCGTCGATCATCCCGTTGCAGTCGTTGTCGACGCCGTCGCACAACTCGGTGCTGCCGGTCGCGATGCAGCTGTACTCGCAGCCGTTCGACGCGACGTGATCGAGGTCGATCCACCCGACGTCGCACGCGCCGACGACGCACTCGGCATTCGCGCACATCGGAATGGCGTGATCAGGAGAGCACACGTGCCCGCACGACCCGCAGTTGCGTGGATCGTCCATGAGTCTCGACGGATCGCACGGCGTCGCGTCGCTGTCGGCACTCGCGGCGTCACGAATTACATCGACGGACACGACCTCGGAGCGTTGCACGTCCATCGGCACGGCACCGTCGACGCAATTCAGACAGTACGGTTCGAGTTCGCACCCCGCGACCGCGACGCTCGCGAAGGCCGCGAGCAACGAAAGCAGCGCGCGCTTCATCGCGCACCTCGGCGAACGCGACGCGAACGGATCGCGAGCGCGGCGACCGCGAATGCCAGTGCACCGAGTCCGTGCGCCGAACGATCGGGTGTTCTCCCCGGTGAAACCGCACATCCACCCGTCGCGACCACGCGTTCGCGTCCTGATGGCGGCGATACCGGCATGCGCGACAGGCATTCGCCCGCGCGACACACCACCTGGCTCGGATCGCCAGGGCATTGCACGCGCGCGCACGGATCGTCGACGCACGCACCGTCGCGACACGTGCGATTCGGTCCGCACCCGACGTTGATGCACGGATCGTGAACACAGCGCCCGATCGCGCCCGCATCGCTCACGCCACCATCGAGGCTGCCCACTGCAGACGCGGTGCAGACCTCTCCCGACGGGCACGTGATACCCGCGCACGGATCGTTCACGCACGCGCCGCCGCGGCACGACTGCCCCGAGGGACAACCGACGCCTTCGCAGGTCGTGACACACGCGCCGTCGCGGCAGAACGCATCCGACGCGCAGTGCACGCTGGCGCACGGATCGCTCACGCATTGCGCGCCGAGGCACACCTGCCCGGCCGCGCAGCCGAGTCCGTAGCAGTTGTTCTCGACGCAGCGGCCGCGCGTGCAGGCCTGGCCCGACGGGCAGTTGATCGTCGCGCAGCGGTCGACGCACTGATCGTTCGAGCAAACTTCGTCGTCGGTGCAGAACCGTCCGCCACACGTCGGCGGAACGCAGAATCCGTCGCGACACTCGAGGCCGATCGAGCACGGGAACTCACCGTCGCGGCACGGCGTGCGACACGCACACGCGATGCACGCGGACTGCGCCGGACACGCGCCCGCGCCGCCATCGGTGTCGGCCACCGCGCATTCGTCGGGTGTGCACGTGCACGTGGCCGGATGGAACGGCACCGCGCCCTGGCAGCGCAACGCGCCCGCGAGACAACGCACCACGCCCGGGTGGCAGTACGCCGTTCCGCTCGCGTCGGCTGTGCACGCGACGCCGGTGCCCGGCACGTTGTCGTCGACCATGCCGTTGCAGTCGTTGTCGAGTCCGTCGCACGTCTCCGCCGTGCCGGTGCTGCCACCGACGCACACGTATCCGAGCGCGCCCTGGCACTCGAACATCCCCGGACGGCACTCGCCGACGGAGCTGCCGCACGGCCCGCCGACAGGAACTCCCTCGTCGGTCTGTCCGTCGCAGTCGTCGTCGATGCCGTTGCAGACCTCGGGCGATCCACTCGTCGCGCCGATGCACACGAGCATGCCGCCCTGGCAATGCAACATCCCCGCGCGACACGCGCCGGTCGTCGATCCGCACGCAGCGCCGCCGCCGGGATCGCCTTCATCGACACGGCCGTCGCAGTTGTCATCGAGCCCGTTGCACGTTTCCGCCGATGCCGCCGCGCCGGGCATCGTGAGCTGACACACGGTGCGATCGACGTTGGACGGATCGCACACCGTCATGCCCGTGCCGCGACACGCACCCGCCATCGCGTTGTCGCACGGCGTGCCGACGTTGAAGCCTTCGTCGACGATGCCGTTGCAGTTGTCGTCGCGTCCGTTGCACACCTCGTGACGGATCGATCCCGACACGATGCTCACGAGCGCCGGCAGCAGTTGGTCGGCTGCGTTCACGGGGATGAACGAACCGGTACCGCCCGCGGACGCGATGGCATTGAGCGTCGCGCCTTCGGCGGCATTCACGCTCACGCCGATGACGTACGTATTGATCCCCGCAGTACGAAGCGCAGTCGCTGCGTTGGCCGGTGTGCCGCCGCAGTCTTCACCGCCGTCGGAAATGAGAATCACCGAGTAGCCACGACACGCAGCCGCCGGGTCTTCGAGCTGAATCGGATGAACGTAGTCGTAGACAGCTTCGAGCGAGCCCGCGAGCGGCGTCGGCCCGGTCGGTCGGATCTCGCAATCACCCGCGAGCCCGCCGCAAAACGCGCCGGGTGTGACGTCATTCACGAAGTTCGTTTCGTGTCCGTCGAGCCAGCTCACGTACTCGCGCACGTCGTGTTCGAAGCCCACCAGGATGTCGGCGCCGCGACGCGGTGAGCCGCAGGTGCCCGCGTAATTGATGCAACGATTCGCGGCCGGCGCGTCGTCGTGCACGGTCAGATCGATCGTCCCCGCGGCGCCGATGCGCGGCAGATGCACCTGGCAAGCGACCGGGCTCGTGGCGATGCCGTTGCGCGGATCGTCGAACGAACAGCAGTTCGTCGCGCACTCGAACCACTTGGCGGACTGACACGAGCGCTGCGGCCCCTCGTCCTGGTGATATCGCGCGAGTGCGAAGTCGATCTCGGGATACGCGCTGATCAACTGTCCGAGTGCGTCCTTGGCGGCATAGATGCGCGAGTCGTTGGCGCGCGTGTCGCCCTTGAGATAGACGCCCGGATGCTCGGTGGTGCCGTCGCCGAAGGTCGGTGTTCCGCCGAGCGACCAGAGCATCGAACCCGACGAATCGAGAATCACCGCGACACGGGGACGCGCGGTCCCTCGCGATGCGGTGCACGAGGGATCACCCGACACCGCCGGCGTGCACGAAGGCGGAACGCCGTTGGTGCACGAAGGCCCGCTCGTCGCGCATGTACCGAGACCGCACGTCGCCATCCCGAGTCCATCGTCCACCGTGCCATTGAAGTCGTTGTCGAAGCCGTCGCACACCTCGCCGACGTACGCGCCGTCGAGTTGGATCTCGCCTGCGCCGCCGCCCGCCTCGCCCTGACAGACGGTGCATCCATCGAAGTTGCCGCCGCCCGGTCCGCCGTTGGCGAGAAAGAACGCGAGCGGCGAAAGCGTCGCGCTGCGTGACTGCACGTTGATGATGCCGCCGCCGCCGCCGCCGCCGCAGTCATCGCAGATGGAGCTGTTGCTCGCGCCACACGCGTTCCACCACGCGTTGCCGCCGCCGGTCGAAACGCCGGATCCACCAGGACCGCCTTCTGCAGAGACCACCGCGGTCGCGCCGACACTCACGGTGTCGCCGACGATGAGAATCGTTCCGCCCGCACCACCGCCGCCCGAATCGTTGTCCCACGCGCAGCCGCGTCCACCGCGCGCCACGACGTAGCCCTGGATGTTCACGCTCCCGGAGCCGTCCGCGCGAAGGCCGACGATCGCAAGGCTTCCGCCGCCGAAGCCGCCGACGCCGTATCCGCGGGTCGCGCTGTAATGCACGGCCTCGAAGCCATCGCCGTCACGGCAGCCGGCGTCGCCTCCGGCCGATCCGAGTTCGAGCGTGTAGATGTTGTGAAAGTAGGCCGGCCCAGCGTTGGTCAGCGTCCCGCTGCCGGTGCGACACGACGTGGTCGCGGGACACGCGGCCGGCATCACTTCGACGGTCGGCGTGCTGTAGCCAGGCAGCGCGCCGATACAAGCCTGCTCCCAGTTGTTCGGAAAGACGCACGTCCCGGGGCAATCAGTGGTGCCACGCCCACCGACACCGTAGTGACCGCCGCCGCCCGCGGAATCGGCGACACGACAACCGCCGCGTCCACCGGTCGGATCGCCCGCCGTCGTAGCCGGCATCGTCGCGAGCGCAGGACCGTCACCGTCGCGACAGAGATTCGGGCGATACCCGGCTCCGTCGCCGACGATCGCGCTGGTTGCATCGACGCTCACCGTCTCCGCGATGAGTCGCAACACGCCGCTCGTGGCCGCGCTGCCGTTGAAGGGTCGCACGTAGAGTCGCCCGCAGTTGCGAACCGTGACGCTGGCGTAGCGCGCCGTACCGCCGAGCACGACGGCACGCGGACCACCGACGCCTGTTCCGTCGACGATGAGATTCGCTGTTGCGCTCGGCGCGGGCGCGCACGCCGTTGCGGTCGGGTCGCATGCGGACGCGATCGCGGTGGCGGCGCACGCGGGATACACGGGTGGCGTTCGCACCATCGTCGGCGGACCCGCGGTGGCACTCGCGGCAGTGACGAGGACGAACAGAGACGCGGCGAACGAAGCGATCCAGCGGGCTTGGGTGGTCACAAAACGACTGCTAGCACGGGAGAAACCGCGCGGGCTCGGAAACTCCACGGAACCGTCGTGCGTTCGCATCGCACATCGGCCGTCTCGGCAATGCCTTGCCGGAAGAGCGGTCACCCGCGGACTGCTGCCGAACAACTTGCATTGATTGGCGCGATTGATTTCGCCACGCGCTGCCGACGCGCTCGAAAGCATCCGGGACGCGCGACTCGACCGTTGCGTCCGCCGTCGGAGTTTCCCTCGCACGCGTTCTGCGTCACCATGTCGCGCACATGGCTTCGAAGCTTTTTCACTCCGTCATCGCGTCGAGCGTGATGCTCCTCTCGGGCGCGACGACGACCCTGGGATGCGCGGCACTCGCCGTGCGCGACGGGGAAGATGGCAGCGACGGTGGTGATGCCGCGATCGCGGATGTGCTTCACGATGCGCGTTCCGAGGAGGCGGGCTGGCCGACCACCAAGGGCATCACGTGCACGACGCCGACGACCGGCGCGATGTACTGCTGCCGCATGACCGAGAGCGCTCGCGAGTGCACGATTCCGTCCCTCGGCGATCTGCGGTGCGTCGTCGACGACTCGAGCGGTCAATGCGTGCCGGCCGACGCCGGGCCGTGACAGACCGGTACGAAGTCAGTCCGACGGGGCGTTGGGGCGGAAGAATCACGAGCCGCGCCCTTCCCGATGGCGGCAACGACCTCGCGACGCTGAGCGACGAAGCACGGCGGGCATTGATCGGCGTGTGGCTCGGGCAGGCGGCCACCGAACGACGGGTGGGGTATTCGTTCGAGGTCGTGCGCGATGCATTGCGTGAACGCGGCGCGGACGAAGGTCTGATCGAAACCGCAACCCGCGCGATCGACGACGAGCTTCGTCATGCGGAACTCTGTCGCGAGATGGCTTCGCGCTACGCGGGTCGTGCGCTGCCGCCGCCGAGCGATCTGCCGTTCGCGCATCCGACCCACCCTTCGGCCAGCAGCGACACGCAGCGCCGCGCGCTCTACGTGCTCGGGCAATGTGCCTTCAACGAGACGTTCGCATCGGCGTATCTCGAGTCGGCACTTGCAGCCGCGACCGTACCTCTCGCGGAAGCAGGGCTGCGTGAGTTGCTCTCCGACGAGATCGATCACGCGCGCATCGGATGGGCGTTCGCGTCGACGCTGTCTGCGCACGAACGGCGGGAACTCGACTCGTGGCTGGTGCCGCTCGCGATCGCGAACCTGCGCGAGTGGCGATCGATCCAGCTCCCCGAGACGCCTCGCGAGGTCTTGCGAGCGCACGGCGTTCCTGCGCGCGAGGACGTCTTCGCCGCACTGCTCGATGCGCTGCAAAGCCTGATGATCCCGGGCTTCGAACGATTCGGTTTCGACGTCGGGCCGATGCGACGCTGGGTCGCTCGGGGCGCACCGACCGACGTTCCCCCGCGGTGAGCGCGCGTTCGTCGCCATAGACGGCTCTGCGTCCGATGATGCACAAACGCGGAACCATGCAGACGCCGCGATTGAAGGGCCACGCGCTGTCGGTCATCCGCAAGCTCACCGAAGCGGGGCCGCTGAAGGAAGTCGTTCGCGCCACGTCGCTGAAGGAACACGACGTCGACCGTCTCCTCGCGCTGCCGATGGACACGCGCGATGCGCTCGACATCGATCCGCGGCCGCGCGCCGGTCGCGAACCCCACACATGGCAGGACGAAGCGCTCGGTGCGCTGCCGGTGCGACGGCGTTCGGATCGCGCGACGGATCTACGCGATGCATATCGCGCGAAACGCACCACGCCGACCGAAGTGATGCGCGCGCTGGCAGACCGCATCGCGAAGGGCGATTTCGCCGAGAGCGTGCACAGTCCCTATGTCGCACTCGACATCGAACGCGCGCTGGATGCCGCGGAGGCGAGCACGCAACGCTACGCGCGCGGCAATGCGTCCTCTCCCATCGACGGCATTCCGGTGAGCCTCAAGGATCATCACGACATGCAGGGACTCGCGACGCGCGGCGGGTCGGTGCTCCTCGACAAGGCCGCCGCGAAGGACGGCTTTCTCGCGACGACCCTGCGTGAAGCGGGCGCGCTCGTGTACGGCAAGACGCACGCGACCGAATGGGGGCTACAGCCCACTGGCTTCAATCCGAACTTTCTCATGCCGCGCAACCCGTACTCGCGCGCGCACGGTGCCGGCGGTTCGTCGACCGGTGCCGGCGTTGCCGTCGCGCTCGGGCATTCGCCGTTCGCGATCGGATCGGACGGCGGCGGATCGATCCGCATCCCGAGTTCGCTCGTAGGCGTTTTCGGCATCAAACCTTCGTTCGTGCGCATCGGCCGCACCGGCGATCTCTGGTCGCACACCAGTGTCGGAACCAACGGCCCACTCGGCGCGAGCGTGGGTGATCTCGTCGACCTGCTCACGGCGACAGCGCGCCGCGATCCGAACGACCCGGGCACGTGGAACGCCCCCGACGCCAGCGATGCCGACGTGGCCGCCTCGTGGGCCGGCGCGATCGGTCGCGGCGTGCGCGGCGCGCGCATCGGCGTGTGGCGGTATGCGTTCGAACAATCCGAGCCCGCAGTCGCGCGCGCATGTCGCGACGCACTGCGTGCGCTCGAGAAGGCCGGCGCGGTCCTGGTGGACATGGACGTTCCACTCGGTGAACACGCGCTCGCACTCGGTGTGTTGTGCCTCGGTGTCGAAGGCGCCGGCATGCTCACCGACGCAATGGATCACGCGCCCGAACGTTGCGGCGAAGACCTACGCCTGACCTACGCGATGCTTCAACTCGTCACCGTGCGCGAGTACATGATCGCGCGCCGGACCCGCGCCGTGCTTCGCGCGCGCGTCGCCGCGATGTTCCGCGACGAAGTCGATCTCGTCGCGGCACCGAGCACCTGCATGCAAGCGCCGACGTATCCGCTCGCGGATGACCGCGTCGCGATTCTCGACAGCGCGGCCACGCGCGCACTCACGCGTGTGAACTTCCTCGCCAACCTCACCGGCATCCCGGCCGGCAGCGTGCCGGTGGGCATGCACGGCGGACTTCCGATCGGCCTGCAGTTCATGGGCGACGCGTGGGACGAAGCGAGCGTTCTCTCCGCGATGGCGCACTGCGAGCGACTGGGCGTGAGCGACATCGCGACCGCGCCGGGACACCGTTCGTTACTGGGGTGAGGGCCGCTGTCGCGACTTACCTCACCCCCGCTGCCGCGTGCCCCTCTCCCTCGATGCCCGCACCGCGCGCGCGAACGCAGGCATCGTCGAGAGAGGGGCTCGAAGCATGAGGCGTGATTGGTGAACTGCGCTCGTTGAGTGCGGCAGGCTGTGGACGTAGAGGTCGCAGGGCGTCACATGGCGAGCGAGAGTGCGTGGGCTGATCGTGCCGTGAGTGCGCGGTCGCGAAGCGGTGCTTTGCGCGGTCGCGAAACGTGGCGTTGTCCGTCCCCGCGCGATGGCGCTTTCCCGCAGGACGCACTCGCGTTCCCGACGCGCAATGCGCACTCAACGCTTTGGCACTCGTACGACCTCGTCGCCGGCACTCTCCTCACGCCGCCATCACTCCAGCCCCTCTCTCGACGATGCCTGCGTACGCACGCCACGCGCGGGCATCGAGGGAGAGGGGCGCGCGGCAGCGCGGGTGAGGTTCCGCCCCTTCAGATCACGCCGTCGATCGTCCCATCGGGACCAACCGTCACGCGCCACGCCGACGGCTCCCTCGGGAGCCCCGGCATCGTGACGATCTCGCCCGTCAGCGCCACGACGAATCCCGCCCCCGCCGAGAGTCGCGCCTCGCGCACCGTGATGGTGAAATCTCGCGGTCGATTGCGCTTGGTCGGATCGTCCGAGAGCGACAGATGCGTCTTCGCCATGCACACCGGCAACGCGCCACCACCGAGTTGCTGGATCTGCGCGAGATCTTCGCGAGCGCGCGGCATGAAGCTCACATCGCGAGCGCCGTAGACCTGCTGCGCGACCGCGGTGATCTTCGCCTCGAGCGATGCGTCGAGCGGGTAACTGAACTTTGCTTGCGGCGGCGACGCATCCGTCCGACCGAGTACATCGAGCACGCGATCCGCGAATTCGAGCGCGCCTTCACCACCCCGTGCAAACGCATCGCACGGCGCGAAATCGACACCCGCTTTCTTCGCGAACGCACGCAGCTCGTCGACCTCGTCTTCCGCATCGTCTTTGAAGCGGTTCAGTACGATCACCGCCGGCAGACCGAACGTTCGCAGCGATTCGAGGTGGCGTTCGAGATGCTCCAGACCTCGCACCAGCGCAGCGCGATCGGGCTTTCCCACGCTCTTCGGTTCGGCGCCGCCGTGATGGCGCAACGCGCGCAACGTCGCGACTACCACCGCCACGCGCGGCCAGAGTCCGCCAGTGCGGCACTTGATGTTGAGGAACTTCTCGCCGCCGAGATCGAATCCGAATCCCGCTTCGGTCACCACTTCGTCGCCGTAGGCGAGCGCGAGCTTCGTCTGCGCGATCGAACTGCACCCGTGCGCGATGTTTCCGAACGGACCACCGTGGATCATCGCCGCGCTGCCTTCACGCGTCTGCACCAGGTTCGGCAGCAGCGCATCGCGCAGCAGCGCAGTCATCGCACCCTGCGCCCGCAGATCGCTCGCGCGCACCGGTTCACCCTTCGGCGTGCGTCCAACCACGATGCGACCGAGCCGGTTCTGAAGATCCTCGATCGACGTCGAGAGACAGAGGATCGCCATCACTTCGCTCGCGGCCGTGATGTCGAAGGCCGCCTCGCGCGGCACGCCGTTCATCTTGCCGCCGAGCCCCAGCACCATGTGTCGCAACGCGCGATCGTTCACGTCGAGCACGCGCCGCCAGCGCACCGACTGCGACTCGATCTCGATCGGGTTCTTGAAATGCAACGCGTTGTCGACGAGCGCCGCGAGAAGATTGTGCGCGTCACCCACCGGGTGAATGTCGCTGTTGCGATTGAGATTGATGTCGACCGAAGGCTCGATGGTGGAGAGACCTCCGCCCGTTCCGCCGCCCTTGATACCGAACACCGGCCCGAGCGACGGCTGCCGTAGGGCCGCAACCGACTTTCGTCCGCGCCGCGCGAGCCCCATCGCGAGCGCGATGGACATCGTCGTCTTGCCTTCGCCCGCCGGCGTCGGATTGATCGCGGTGACGAGCACCAGACGCCCCTTGCCAGGCCCCTTCGCACCCGCCGCGAGATCGACCTTGGCGCGATCGCGACCCCACGGAATCACGTCATCGGGGGAGAGTCCGAGTTCGGCAGCGACCGTTGCAATCGGCTTCAGCTTTTGCATCGTGCGAGCAGGGAAGCACGCTCGCCGTTCCGGCCGCAACGCTCTCGGATCCGAACGCCGCGAGGTAGGTCAGCGCGCGCTGGCGCCCGCACGTTTCGCGATCGGCGTCGCCTTCTTCTTTGCGATGCGCGACCGCGCGGGCGGGTCGATTCCGCGTTCGCGTCGATCGCGGCGGCACTCCGCATCGCCGGCCTTCACGCGGCGGCAGCCGCTCGGACGGAACGCGTAGATTTCACACGCGACCTTCTTCCCGAGACGCCCCCGCAGCGCGATACAGCGGTTGTTCCGCATGCGCATGTGCGGCTGGTTGTCCTCGTTGTAGACCACGTAGATCGGCAGGAGCTTCTTCTCCTTGCGCAGTACGTCGCGCGGTTCGACTTCGACGTAGTCGCGGTAATCGAGCGCGCGATTCTTGTCGATGTTGCAGCAGCAGGCGCCGCAGCGAACGCAATCGAAACGAACGGGATCGGGATTCACGAGGATACCGGTACTACGACCCGACGCGCCTACGAAAGTCCGAACGCGCGCCGACTGCTGTACCGAACGCGCGGCGCCGCTCGTCATTGCGACCAGCGACGACGAAACCCACTGGCACGACGTGGCGCGACGCAGTGATCCCCTCAGCACCTGGGACCACGTGTTCTTTTTCCGTCGGCACGCCCGCCATGTGCGGTTCCAAGTGCCGCGTCAGACGCCGTTGCATCTCGCACGCGTCGAGATCCACTGAGGATACGCGCCGCGTCCTGCGCATCGTCGTTGATCCAGGACGACCGCAAGCAGCTGGCCTGTGCGCTGCAATGCCGTCTCGACGATGGCTACTCTTCGCCAATCCATTCCCCAAATCACAGTCCCTCACCTCCCGCTCGCCCGACCTGCGCCTCGCGTCGAAAGCGCGACGCCGGACGTCGTGCAATGGGTGCGCAACTACGGTCACGCAGTATCCACTGCCCTCTTCGAGCCGGGCTGCCAGCACTTCACGGTGCGCGGCGTCGACGGCGCCATCGCATATCGCACCGGCTTCGGCTGCGCGGTCGCGATCGGTGATCCCGTCTGCGCGCCCGAGGATCGCATCACGCTCGGACGTGCTTTCCAGGCCTCCGCACACAAGAAGGGCCTCGCCACCGCGTTCGCCGTCACGAGCGAGCCGTTCGCGCTCGGCATGGCGGAACACGGCGCCGCGGCACTCGGCTTCGGAAAAGAACTGATCCTCGACCCGTCGCGCGATCCGAGCAAAGGCTCGAAGGGTCGCGAACTTCGCAAGAAGCTCACGCACGCGCAGAAGTCCGGTCTCCGTGGTGGTGAATACACGCCGCAGTCGTTCGCGAGCCGCGCGGTCGAAGCAGAACTCGAACGCGTCGCGAATTCGTGGGTCGGCAATCGTCGCGGCCCGCAGATCTTTCTCACGGGTGTGCGCCTGTTCGAAGCGCCGTCGATCACGCGCTTCTTCCACGTGCGGCACGAAGACAAGTACGTCGGCGTGCTCACCGCGATGCGGATCGAGTGGCGCAAGGGCTACCTCTTGAACCACATCCTCGTGACCCCCGACGCGCCCGACGGCACGAGCGAGCTGCTCATCACGCACGCGCTCGCGACCCTCGGCAAGGAAGGCTGCACCTACGCGACGTTCGGACCGGCGCCCGATCACGAACTCGGCACGGTGAAGAATCTGTCGGGATGGAGCGAGAAGTTTGCTCGGAAGGTGTTCGCGAAGTGCGGCGAGGCGTTCAAGCTCGATGCTCGCACCCGCTATCGCCGCAAGTTCCAGGTCGCGTCGGAAGAACCGTCGTACCTCGTGTTCGATCCGCCCAGCATCGGACCCCGCCAGATCGGCGGGATCCTGAAGGCGTTCAACGTCTCGCTTGCATGACGCCCGGAGTCTGCGCCGGTCGCACTCGAATGCTCCCTGCATCACCGAGTGTGATCGGCGTGTGCGCGGCGCCTTCGGTGAGGTGTTCCAGGAAGAACGCCACCGTCGCGCGTCGTGAGAGCGTTCGAACGACGAACGAATCAGCCGTTCCCACGCGGCAGATGCCGTATCCGAACTGATTCGGGTCGTCCATCACCTGCACGTGATCCGCGTCGCGCAGCGTGAGTTCCACGGTGCCCGGCGGCGCGTGCTCGAAGAAGCGCTGATAGTTGTGCGCCTTCGGAGCGCACACCTGAGAGCCACGCCACGCGACCTCCGCACCCACGAGCAGCAACGGCGCACGCAATCGCGACACGCGTCCGTTCACCACCGACACGTTTCCGTTGTCGTCCGGATCGATCGCGACGACGGCGCGGAAGCGCGGGTCGTCCACTGCGGCCCAGATCGCATCCTTGCCGCCCATCGAGTGCCCCGCGACGCCGATGCGATGCGGATCGACCATGTGTGTACCCGCGAGCCAGTCGTACAGAATGGTCGCATCGTGCGCGAGTTGCGCATCGGTGCGGAACGGGTCGTACCACCCTCGCATCGCCACCACGAAGCCGCGCGACGCCAGCGCGCGCGCGTAGCTTTCGTACTGCCCCTCGGGCGCGACGCGGCCGGGAAGGAACACCACCGCGGGTCCGTTCGGCGCGAGCTGCCGCGGGCGATACACCACCACCGGGAACGCGTGCGGGATGTCGAACCCCTGCGCGACGACCTCCGCTTCGCCGGGCCCCGCGAGATCGCCCGGCTGTAGATGCTGCGCGTCGCGCGAAAGGGTCGTACCCATGCCAGACGCGAGCACGCCGTAGCGCGCACAACCGATGGACGATGCGAGGAGGAGCCCCGCGAGCAGGACGATGGGTTTCACGTTCGGGGTGAACGGCCGACTTGCGGCCGTGGTTTAGTCCCCACCGACCACACAGTTTCGTCCGCGCTGTTTTGCGAGGTAGAGCCGCTGATCCGCGAGCTTCACGAGTTGCGCGCGATCCCCGTCGGCGCCGAGGCACGCGAGCGACGCGACCCCCATGCTGGATGTGAAGCGAATGGCCTGCGTGTCGAACATGGCGGCACTCGATTCGATCAGGCGTCGCAACCGCTCGGCCGCGAGCATGCCGTCCGCGAGCGCGATGTTCCGGAGAACGACCACGAACTCCTCGCCGCCGTAGCGCCCCGCGAGATCTTCGGTGCGAAGGCCTTGCGTGAGTGTCTCTCCGAGATGGCGCAACACCGCGTCACCGCCGGGGTGGCCGAAGGTGTCGTTCACGTTCTTGAAGTGATCGACGTCGAGCATGATCACCGAGAGCGGTGTGCCGTGACGAAGCGCGAAGGCGATCTCCGCATCGAGTCGTTCGTCCAGATACTTGCGGGTGCAGACGCCCGTGAGGCCGTCGCGCGTGCTCGCTTCGTGGACGCGTCGAAGGTTCGCTTCTTCTTCCTCGGTCACCATCGAGTAGCGGAACGCGACGCTACTGCCGAACTGGAGGCGATCCCCGTCGCGCAACGAGGTGAGTTCCGCGATGCGGTCGTCGTTCACGAACGTTCCGTTCGTCGAGCCGAGGTCTTCCACCGCGTTCGTGCCGGCGAGCCAGATGACCCGCGCATGCGATCGCGAGAGGCCGCCGTCGTTGAAGACGTGCGTGCATTCGTCGGAACGCCCGAACGTCGCGGGCGCGCCCGGTGCGAGCGAGATCACGCGGCCGACATCGGGTCCGGCGGTCATCGTGAGAATCCCGCGGTTGCGCGCGGCGGGATTGACGGGTGCTACGAAGGTCTTGAATTGCATGCGATCGGCAGGTGACGGAGCCAGTCTCGATTT
>CBIHQZ010000018.1:0-17765 GCA_966212315.1 uncultured Myxococcales bacterium | reverse complement strand
CACGCGAGCGGCTCCGTCGCAGGGGGCATTCGACCGCGATGGGCGAGGGCCGGTCGAAGCGGGTGACGCCGCTCGCTGCGAGCAATCCGAACGCGCGCGCGAAATGGGTCACGGAGGGCGCGAGCGCGACCGCTTCGGCGAGCAATGCGAGCGCGGCGCCGGTGCGATGCGACGCGATCTCGCGCGCGAGGTGATAACGAGCGTCGTCGTCGGTCGACGCGAGATTCGCGAGACGCGCGCGCAACGCGGCGAGAGTGTCTTGCGGCGTCGGGTCTACGGGTGCGGACGCAAGCGCTGCGTGTTCGAGAAACGCCGCTTCGTCGATCCACACGATCGATCCGCGCGCGATGAGTTCACGCTCGCGTGCCGAGGGCCCGATGCGTTTCGACAGCCGCGTGCTTTGTTCGCCGCGCACGACGTGAGTGAGTCGTGGATCGTCGAGCGTGCATGCGACTGCGCCGAGTGAAAGCGCGATGGCGGCGAATCGCGGAGCATCGATTGCGCTGGCGACGTCACCGAACGCCGCGATGAACGCGCCTCGTAGGGATTCGTTCACGAAGCTGTCGGCACGGCCTTCGTCGGTCGTACGCCATATGCGGCGAGCAGTGCGATCGCGACCACGCTCCACAAGAACAGATGCCCGCCGATCCCGATCGCGTCCCATACGCCGTCGCCCATCGCGAGCGCCACCATGACCCAGACCGTGTTTCCGGCCGTCATCGCCGCGAACGCGAAGAGCATGCGGATCCAGCGCGACCACCCTTCGAAACGAATCGCGCGCTGCACCGCGACGAGCCCCACGCACACCATCGTGATCACCCACGCGACGATGCGGATGTTCACGCGGTCGTCCGAGAGCCACGTCATGAGCGCCATCGTGGTGGAGAGAAACGTGAGACCGAACGCAGCCCACGCGAAGCGGTACGAAGTGCGCGATGGGGTGCGGTTGCGCGCGAAGAGCGCGCTGGTGGCGAGCGCGAGAACGAGCGCCGCGACGTACGGACTCACGAGCCACGGCACCGAGCGAGGCTGCTCGACGATGTAGGTGACAGGCGTGCGCATGACGCCGCACGAACGGATCGTCGGGAGGAAGAACGCGGCAACGATCGCGGTGAGAGGCGTGATCGAGAGGCCGCTCGCACGGCGGGCGCGTGAGTCGTCGGGCGTGCTCATGACGGTGTTCGGATGGCGCGCAGAGTGGTCGATCGGAGGCGAGGGGACAACTGATTCGCGCCGAGGCGAACTCGCGCGGGAACTTCGGTGGGGCGGCGTTGTCGAGACCCCCCGCGACCGGAGGGATTGCCGTGCCGAAACGACGATGGAGCAATTGGGTGGCTGCGTGCGCGATGGGGACGGCCGTCCTCGCAGCGAGCGCGAACGCGATGGCCGAGGGCGCGATGCAAGCGCGCGGACCGGGTGGCGCCGATCTCGGTCTGTTGCCACTGACGCACACCGATGTACGGATCGATCTCGCCGGCTCGATCGAGACCGCCACGGTGACGCAGCGATTCCACAACGCACGCAGCGAGCGGATCGAAGCGGTCTACATCTTCCCGCTTCCCGAGCGCGCGGCAGTCGATCAGATGGAGATGCACATCGGAGCACGCGTGATCCGTGCGGAGATCCGCCGCCGCGCCGATGCGCGCGAGGCGTACGACACCGCGCGCAACAACGGGCAGCAGGCAGCGCTGCTCGAGCAGGAGCGACCGAACATCTTCACGTTCTCGGTGGCGAACATCGATCCCGGTCAGGACGTCGACGTCACGCTGCGATACATCGACAACGCTCGCTACGATCACGGCACCTACGAACTCGCGTTCCCGATGGTCGTGGGTCCGCGCTACATCCCGGGCACGCCGACCACGCTCGCACCGGCAGGAACGGGGCCGGCGACCGACACCGATCGCGTGCGCGATGCATCGCGCATCAGCACCGAGTACCTGCCGCCGGGCACGCGCACCCGCGCGGGAATCGATGTGCAAGTGCATCTCGACGGCGGCGCGCCGATCGCAACGGTCGAATCGAACTCGCACCAGATCGACGTCAATCGCGTTTCGCCAGGCACCGCCGACATCGTGCTCCACCAGCAGAACGAGATTCCCAATCGCGACTTCGTGCTTCGATGGCAGCTCGCCTCGCCGACGCTGCAGACCACGGTGTTCACGCATCGCCCCGACGCGCAGACCGATGGCTATCTCGGACTGATGCTGGAACCGCCGCGTGCCGCGCGCGACGAAGAGATCACCCCGCGCGAGATCTTCTTCCTACTCGATACATCGGGCTCGATGATGGGCACGCCGTTGGAGACCGCGCGCGCCGCGATCCGCACGGCTCTCTCGCACCTCACGCCGCGCGACTCGTTCCAGCTCATCGATTTCGCGGACACGGCCTCGTCGTTCGCACCGCAACCGCTGCCGGGATCACCCGCCAACATCGCGCGTGCGACCGCGTATCTCAACGGTCTGCGCGCGAGCGGCGGGACGAATCAACTCGCCGGCATCCATGCGGCGTTGAGCGCGCCGGGAGATGCAGAACGACTGCGCTACGTGGTCTTCATGACCGACGGTTACATCGGCAACGAACACGAGATCGTCGGTCTCGTGCGCCGCGAGATCGGACACGCGCGCATCTTCGGCTTCGGCATCGGATCGTCGGTCAATCGCTTCCTGCTCGACGAAGTGAGCGCGGTCGGTCGCGGCACCGCCGAGTACCTGCGACCGAACGAACGGGCCGACGCGATGGTCGCGCGCTTCTACGAACGCATCGCGCGTCCGTACCTGACCGACGTGGAGATCGACGCGCCCGGCATCGCGCTCGCGCAGATCCAGCCCGATCCACTGCCCGACCTGTCCGCGTTGCAGCCGCTGGTGATGTACGCGCGCTACCGAACCCCCGGGCCCGCGACGATTCGCGTGCGCGGCCGCATCGGCGGTCGTCCGTTCGAACAGCGGGTCGCGGTCGACCTTCCGGCCTCGGCGCCTGCTCACGTCGCACTCTCGCGACTGTGGGCGCGGGCGAAGGTGTCGTCGCTGTCACGCGCGATGTGGGAGCTTGGTGAGTCGACCGAACGCATCGAGTCGATCACGCAGGTGGCGCTCGATCACCACATCATGTCGGCCTATACGTCGTTCGTCGCGATCGACTCGGCGACGCCCGTTCACCGTGGTCCTCCGGTGCGTGTGATTCAGCCTGCGGCGGCGCCCGAGGGCGTCGACATGCAGAGTGCGGGTGGCGCGACGTTCGGTGCGACGGGCACTGGATGGGGCGGCGGCGGCACGGGCGAAGGAACGATCGGGCTCGGCAGCATCGGTGCGATCGGTCACGGCGCCGGAACGGGCACCGGGCAGGGGTACGGCGCGGGTGCTGGCACGGGATTGCGCGGTCGCGGCACAACCGGTCCGACTGCACGCGCTGCAGCGCCGACCGTGACGGGTGCGCTCTCGCCCGAAGTGATCCGGCGAGTCGTGTTGCGAAACCTCGGCGCCGTCGCGCATTGCCACGAACTGGCGCTCGCGCGGAATCCGACCCTCGCGGGACGACTGGTATTGCAGTTCGTGATCGGGCCGCTCGGAAACGTGCTGTCGGTGGTGATGCGCGAAAACGCGGTCGCCGATCCGGCGGTGGGCGCCTGCGTCTCGAGCGTCCTCTCGCGGATGCAGTTTCCTGCGCCGCCAGGGAACGCGAGCGTGACGGTGAGCTACCCGTTCAACTTCACTGCTCCAACGAATTGACAGCATCCTGTCATGCCGGCGCGGTGCGCGAGGCGCGTGCCCCCGTTTCGAATCGCGAAGTCGACGAGCGCGCCGCCTCCCTCGAAGTTCGGCAGTGGCACCCGGGGACGAAACGGTGACGGCCCTGAAACAGGACCGCTGCGAACCGTGTTCGCGCCGAGGACTGCGACCGTCGTATGCTAGACACCTCCCATGCGCCGCACGCAGACTTTCTTTCGCGCCCCGTTCGCGTTGGCACTGGTCACGGCAACTGCCGCCTGTGGCACTCAGAGTGGCTTCGATGTCGTGCGGACCGACGCGACGAACACCGACGTCAACCGCGACGGATCGACCGTCGACGGGGATGACGCAGACACGAGCACGATCCGCGACGTTCAACCGATCGACGTCTCGACCGACTCGCAACTGAATCCCGACGCCTCGTGTGCGACCGCGACCGCGGCGGCGACGGTGGAATCGCTGCCGGTCGACATCATCTGGGTGGTCGACAATTCCTCGAGCATGGCACCTGCGATCGATCAGGTGATCCAGGGTCTGAACGGCTTCGCATCGCTGATCTCGTCGCGCGGCTTCGACTACCACGTGGTGATGCTCTCGCTGCGCAACGTCGATCGGAACGCGGTCACCGGGCGCTACGCGGTTTGCATTCCGCCGCCACTCGCAGGCGATTCCACCTGCGGCAACGGCCCGCGGTTCTTCCACTCGAACGTCCAGATCTACAGCACGCAGCCGCTCGATCAGTTGCTCGGCACGCTCGGTCAGACGACCGGCTACTCGATGGGCGAGATGCGCGGCGGCGAGCCGTGGCGTCAGTTCCTCCGTCCGAATGCGACGAAGACCATCGTGGTCGTCACCGACGACAATTCGCGTCTCTCTGCGAACAACTTCCTGCATTTCCGCGGCGGGCCGAATCCCATGAACGGGAACCTCATCCTCCCGCCCGGCATCCTCGATTCGTCGTGGGGCGGGCTGTTCGACAACTACACGTTCAACGGCATCTACGGCTGGGGCGATCCGACCGATCCGAGCGTGACTTGCCGGTTCCCCGGCGGCGCGACCCCGTCGAGTCCGGGGCCGGTCTACACGACGCTCGTGAACGGTTCGATGGGCGAGCGCGCGCAGATCTGTGACGGCGCCAGCGCGTGGACCCCGTTCTTCCAGAGCGTCGCGAGCACGGTCGAGCGCACTTCGCGTGTCGCGTGCGATGTCGCGATTCCGACTCCGCCGGACGGATCGGTGCTCGATCCCACACGCGTGAACGTCGTGTTCAACGGCGCGACGACGACGACGCTCGGCAAGGTCGCCAACGCGGCCGCCTGCGGCGCGAACGGCGGCTGGTACTACGACAACGACACGACGCCGATGCGCGTGATCTTGTGCCCCGCCTCGTGCGATCGCGCGCAGACGGAACTGCGCGGCACGGGCCGCGGTTTGAACGTCCAGTTCGGCTGCGTGTCCATCCCCGGCTGAGCTTTCCGGGCACAGTCGTACGGTCGAGTCGGGCTGGCGCATCGCTTGCTCCAATCGTGCGAGCGTGGACAAGCGGATCGATCGACTGCATCGAGCCTGTGCGGCTGACCCGGAAGTGATCGGGCTGGCCGGCGGGCTTCCCTCGCCCGAGCTGTTCCCGCGCGACGCGCTCGCCGACTCGGCTTCGCGCGTTCTGCGCCGCGACGGACATCTCGCACTGCAATACGCCTGGCCGGAGGGACACGAGGGGCTTCGCGCGTGGATCGCGCATCGCCTCGAGCGTCGCGGTCTGCAGATCGCGCCCGACGAACTCATCGTGACCAACGGCGCGCAGGAAGCGCTCTCGATCGCGGCCTCGATGCTTCTCGATGAAGACGATGCGGTGTGCGTCGATTCACTGACATACCCCGGTGCGCTCGACGTCTTCCGCGCACGCGGCGCGCGCCTGGTGCCGCACGGCAGCCCCGCGCGTTGTGCGTACGTGATGCCGGCGCTGTCCAATCCGGAAGGACGCGTCGCTGGGGAAATGCAGCGCGAGGCGTGGCTCGGATGGGCGCGACAGCACGACGCGTTCGTTCTCGAAGACGACGCCTACGGTGATCTCTCGTTCGACCGCGACGCACCGCGCTCACTGGCCGCGCGTGAACGCACGCGGGTCTTCCAGATCGGCACACTGTCGAAAACGCTGTGCCCGGGACTGCGGGTCGGATGGCTGGTCGCGCCGCCGGCACTTCACGCCGATGCACTCGAACGAAAGCGCGTTCGTGATCTCCAGGGCAACTCGCTCACCCAGGCGCTGCTCCACGATTTTCTCGAGCACGACGACTTCGACGCGCGCGTGCGCCGCGAACGCGATTTCTACGCACTGCGCGCCGAAGCGCTGATGAGCGCGGTGCGGAGACACCTTCCGGAAGCGACATTCACTGCGCCCGACGGCGGCTTCTCGCTGTGGGTCACGCTGCCGTCTGGTGGCGACGATCGCGAGTTGCTCTCGTGCGCGGCCGATGCGGGCGTGAGTTTCGATCCGGGTTCGATGTTCCGCGCGATTGGATCGCACGACGATCCGATCGGGTTGCGCCTGTGCTTCTCGATCGAAGCCGTCGAACGTTTCGACGAAGGGTGCGCGCGTCTCGCGCGGGCGTGGAGCGCATGGCGGTCGCGCACCGGCACCGTGCCGCTCGCGCGAACGGGCACGCGCTAACCTCGAGCGCGCATGCGACGCGAGACACGCGACACGACGCGCGAGTAGAGTGACTCGCCTCGAGCGCCATCATGAAGCCGCCGCGTTACATCGCCGTCGCCGGAAACATGGGCGCCGGGAAATCATCCCTCGTGCGATGGCTCTGCGCGCACTACGACCTCGATCCGTTCTTCGAGCCGCATGGCGAGAACCCGTACCTCGCGGACTTCTACAACGACATGGGGCGCTGGGCGTTCCACTCGCAACTGTTCTTCCTGGTGAACCGCTTCAAGCACCACAAGCAGTTGGAAGGGCATGCGCGCCCGGTCGTGCAGGATCGAACGATCTACGAAGACGCCGAGGTCTTCGCCGCGCATCTGCACGCGGCTGGTCACATCGGCGATCGTGATTGGGCGACGTACCGCGATCTGTACCAGACGCTTCGCGCCGAGCTCGTGCCGCCGGATCTCATGATCTATCTGCGCTGCCCGATGCCTGCGCTTCAGAAGCGCATTCGCGAGCGGGGTCGTGAGTACGAACGGAGCATTCCACCCGAGTACCTTCGCGCGCTCGAGACACTCTACGAACAGTGGTTCGCGCGCTACGACCGCTCGCCGGTGCTCGTGATCGAGACCGATCGCGTGGACTACGTGACGCGTCTGTTCGATCGGCAGGAACTGCTGCGCGAGATCGATGCGCGCCTCGGTGTCGCGGCCGCGCTTCCGGGTTTCACGTCGACGACGAAGTAGAAGGCTCGGTCGGCTCGCGCGGTTCCGCGGTGTCCTTCGCGGCGGTCGGCGTCGTGTCGCTGGATGCCTCGGGCGCAGCGCGTGCGGCCGGCGGCGCGAGTTCGGGAGGCGGTTCGCGCAGCCCCAGCAGATCGCGCAGCGCGAGGACGATCTCGGCTGCCTGGTCGCCGTCCTTGGCGCGAAAACGAACGGGCGTCGCGCCGACGCGATGCACGATCACCCACTGCGTCTTCGCGGCGTCCGCATCGCCTTCGGCTCGCGTCTCGAACCACGAAACGTCGCGCGCGCTCCAGGTGAGCGACTTGCGGCGACGCAGTTCGACAAACGCCGTTCCCGGCGCCTCGCCTCGCTCGATCTGCAGGATCGACAGCTCGTCTTTGCGACGCGCGAAACGAGCGCCCGACAGCGCGATGAGCACGCCGATGACCGCGCCGATCCACAATTGACCGACCGCGAGTCCGAGGCAGCTGCCGACGATCGCGCACACGATGACGCCGGCGACGACATTGGCCGCGAGCCGAAGCCCGGACGCAGGCGAGACGAATAGAACCGGGCTCTCGGGCGCGGCGCCGACAGACGGCGAGGCCGCTTCGGGTGCGTCGTTCACCTCGGGCATCGCGCGGACGATAACACCGTCGGGTCGCTCGCAACCGCGGGGATTTGTGCGTGAGGCCCGGTGCGACTTGCGCCACACTCTCGCCGTCGGCGCCGTGCCGTGAACCGAGTGCCCGTGTCGGAAGAGATCACAGCACTGACCAAAGCGTTGACGGGCGTCTGGAGCGTGGTGCGCGAGGGTGCGAGCGCGACCGCGCGCTTCCGGCGGGTGACGTTCTACCGCGACGCGCGCTTCGGGGTGAAAACGGTCGACGGGCGTTCGACGCTCTACGGTCACTGGCAGATCCGCGCGCTCGAGCGGGCTTCGCGTGCGTCGATCGCGCAGGCCGAAACACACGAACCGCACGACGCGCTTTCCGCCCGCCTGGTCCTCGCGTTCGATCGCGGCACCGGTCCGTCGGGGAATTATCGCGTGCGCATGGCAACACCGCCGCTCGGTCCGATGACCTGGGAGGACGCGGAAGCGCCGGGCTCGCTGATCGGATTGGCGCGTGCCGGAGCCGTCGACGCGGCGCTCGCCGGCAGCTGGATCGCAACCGATTCGTCGCGTGGACTGCTCGCGCTCGAACTGCGCGCCGATGGCCACTACGTGATGCAGGCGAGCGGCGGCATCGTGCGCATCGGTACGTGGGAATTCGACCGCGGATATGCCGCCTCGCGCGGGATGGCGTTGCTCGAAGGGGCGTTGCGACTCGACCCGTTCGATCGGGTACTCCCGGTGGAAACCTGGCGCGCGAGCCTTCGCGAGGGAAAGATGCTCTCGCTCGAAGGCCGCGATCTTCCCGGCACGTTGCGACTGGTACGACGCACGATCGACAGTTGGTCGCGGCAGTTCGTCGGAACGTGGCGATTCATCGGTCCGAGCGCCGCGCCGGTGCCGCACGAGATCTCGCTGCGTGCGAACGGGTCGCTCGAGATTCTCACGCGCGCCGGTGGTGTGCGCGGACACGGTCGCTGGACGCTCGGTTCGCTCCGGCGTCATCCGCATGCGCTCGAAGGCGCACTCGCGCTCGAGGTCCAATCCGCTGGGCGGCCGAGCGTGCGCGAGCAGTGGCGCGTTCAACTGGAATACGAGTCGGAGTTCGAACTGCGAATCTTCAGCCCCGACGGCAAGCACGCGCTTCGATATCGGAGGCTGTTTCGGTAGTAGCGGCACGCACATCTGCGCGCGTGACGATCGCGTTCGAGCGCAGACGATCCTTGCGGGAGAGCCCGCGCGAATCGCACACTACGGTCGATGACCGATACATCGGATCCGGCCGGCAACGCATCGCCATCGCGTGTTGTCGGATCGCGGGCGGGTGACTACGAACTCGTATACGACCTCGGTGCCCGTGGGGATGCGCACGCTTTTCTCGCACGATCCAAAGGCGCGAACGGCATCGTGCGCGTCGTACTGCTCGACTTCGCATCGGCGGCGATGACGGAAAAAGCCGGCGGGGCGAGTTCGATCGTCGATGCCGTGGCCGCTGCGTCGAAGGTGAAGTCGCTCAACGTCGTCGCGCCGCAAGAAGCGAAAGACGACGGCGGTGTGATGGTCGTGAGCGAACCGGTCGACGGTGCGCCGTTGCGCGAGGTGCTGGCGGCCGCGAAGACAGCGGGCGAAACGATCGGTGTCGACGTTGCGTTGCGCGTGGTCGTCGATGCGTTGAGCGGACTGAACGCGGCGCACCAGACCAAGCCCACCGCGGCGATTCACGGGGGCGTGACGCCCGATGCGCTGGTGATCGCGAGCGAGGGCACGACGAAGGTGATCGACATCGCACTCGCGCGCTTCCGTACCGATCCGGCGCGGGCCGAGTACGCGTTGTCGGCGGACGAATCCGCATCGGTCGGCAACGACATCTTCGCGGTCGGCGTCGTCGCATGGGAGTTGCTCACCGGCGCACGGTTGTTCGGCGGAGAATCTCCGGCCGTGACACGCGGTGCGGAAATCCCGGCGGTGTCCACGCGCGCGAGCGGCATCAGCACGAAGCTCGATGCGGCGATCGCGAAAGCGCTCGCGACGGATCCCGCGTCGCGGTTCGCCACTGCGGCGGAGTTCTCCCGGGCGATCGAGACCAGCGGCACCAAGGTCGCGCTGCGAAGCGCGGTCGGTGCGCTGGTCACGAAGTTGTTGAAGGAGTCGCTCACGCAGCGGCGCGATCTGGTTCGCAAGCTGCGCACGGCCCCGGCCGCGACTTCGGCGGCGCGCGCAGTGCCCGCGAGTGCCGGCGTGCCGGCGGGTGCGCCCACGCTGCGAAGGCCGACACTTCCTCCGCCGGGCGTGACGCCGGCGAAGCTGCCAGAGGGGATGAAGCGCGCAGGCACGATGATCGGAATGCCGCGGCTTCCGAACGCGGACGTCGCCGTCGATGCGAATGCACCGGCGCAGGGCGCGGAAGTCCCGACGGCTTCGACTTTCGGCGCACCGCTCATCGCGCCGAGCGCAACCGGCTCGACGCCGCCTGCCCATCTCGCACCGGCGCCCGCGGCGATCGCGATGAGCAAGGGCGAGAACACGATGCCTCTCGACGTCGACGACGTCGTGTCGGTGCCCGCGAATGCCCCTGCGCCACCGTCCGCGAAGAAGTCGGCGGATGGCACGATGCCGATCGACCTCGCCGAGGTCACCGAAGTCGCGGCGGGAATGCCCGCGGGACCGCAAGCCCTCACTACGCCACCCGCGACGCCGGCAGCAGCTGCGCGCCCGCTGGCCACACCCGTGGATGAAGAGATCGCGGTCGAAGAATACGAATCGCTGCCGCCATCGCCCCCCGTGGCGCCGACCGCGCCAGTTGTCGCGCGCGCCAATGCGAGTGTTCCCGCGGCCGCGGCCGCGCTCACGCCGATCGGCGAGGGATTCGACGACGACGACGCGAAGCGCGCCAAGCCGAGCACTCCGACCGTTCTCGCGACGCAGTCGATAAACGGCCTCGACGACGACATCGAGTTGCCGAAGGAACGATCGCGCGCGCCGCTGTATCTCGGCATCGCGGCTGTCGCTGTCATCATCGGTGGCATCGCGTTTGCGATGCGCGGTGGTGGCGCTTCGTCGACCGCATCGGGGCCGTCGACCGCGACGGTGAGCGAACCCGTCGCCGATGCGCAGGCGAGCGCGGTGGCGCCGGCCGCAACGGATGCATCGGTGGCGCCTGCGATCGTCGCGGCCGCAGTCCCGGCCGCTCCCGAAGCGCCTGCCGCGGCAGCGGACGCCGGGGCGATCGCGCCTGCGGTGCCCACTGCTGCGGCCGTCGACGCGGGTGCTGCACCGACGAACGTTGCCGCAGCGGAAATTCCACCCCCGGCGGTTGCCGAAGCGCCGCCGCCCGCACCGGTAACTGCAGCGCCGGCGGCACCGGCCGCCCCCGTGTCGTCGGTTCACCGTGCTTCACACACGGCGCCGCGCGCGAGGTCGGGCACTCATCGAGCATCGCCGCCAGCCCATTCGAACGCACGCGCCACAACGCACCCCACGCACGCGCCTGCGCACGCGCCCGCGCGGCACACCGCGCCCCCGCCGCCGTCGACACGACGTCGTGAGTTCCGTCCTGGAGGTCTTTGATTCATGCGTGTTTCGCAGTTCGTCATCGCCAGCGTGATCGTCGCCGCTTCGAGCACCGCGCACGCGCAGCGATCGGGTGCTTCGTCGTCGTCAGCGGCCTCCGCGCTCGCGGCGTTCAATCGCGGTATCGATCTGTACGACCGGCATGACTACAGCACCGCGCTCGAGTCGTTCCGCGCGTCGTACAACGCAGCGCCGTCGCCGAACTCACGCTTGTACATCGCGCGCTGTCTGCGAGAGATCGGGGACATCGCCAACGCACTGAGCGAGTTCCACGGCACGATCGACGACGCATCTGCGCGCGCGCGCACCGAGGCTCGATACGTTCCGACCCGCGATGCTGCGACCCAGGAGTTGCGCGAGATGCAAGCCCGTCTGGGGAGCATTCGCGTCGATGCCGCCAGCCTGCCGGCGGACGCGCGTGTTCGCGTCGACGGTCGCGAGGTGAGCGGCGCCGCGCTCGCACAACCGATCTACGTTGCGCCCGGGCACATCGCGGTAAACGTCGATGCGAGTGGCTACCAGTCGTACACGAACACGCTGATGACGACCGCGGGGCAAGAGTTGTCGGTGCGGCCGGTTCTCGTCGCCGTGAGCGCGCCGTCGAGCGGCGGTGGAGGCGGTTCGAGCGGCCCGATCCGCACACCGCTCGCGGGGCGCACGCTCGATCCGACCTATCGCAACATCGCGATCGCGAGCGCGGGCGTAGGCGTGGTCGGATTCATCGGGCTCATCGCCTTCGGCGTCGCTGCGAACAGTACGTACGCCGATATTCAGATGCGCTGCGGCAACGGGCCGTGTTCGGAAGGCGATCGTGGCGCGGTCGCGACCGGGCAGACTTTCGACACCCTCGCCAACGTCGGGCTCGCGGTAGGCATCGTCGGCATTCTCGCAGGCGGAGCGTTCTTGTACTGGTCGTATCGAACGGGGACTCGGCAGGAAGTTACTGTCGGATCGAACGGCACGTCGATCTTCGTCGGAGGAAGGTTCTGAACATGCGCATCACGCACTTCGTACTCGCGCTCGGACTGCTCTCGGGTTGTGTGCACAACTGGTCGGCATACGAGCCGCCGGACGACGCAGGGCGCCGCGATGTCGGCGTCGACGTCGTGACGGCCGATGTCGCGATCGATCGTCCGGCGCCGATCGACAATGTGCAGCCGCGTGATGTGCAGCCCGATCGCCCCGTGGCCATGGACACCCCGCAACCGATGGACACGCCGCAGCCGACGGACACCCCGCAACCGATGGACACGCCGCAACCGATGGACACCCCGCAGCCAACGGACACCGTCGTCATCGACGTTGCCCCGGATGTTCTCGCGGACACCGGCTCCGACGTGGTGACCGACGCGGGCGACGCTGGAAGCGACGCGGTCGCGGACGTACCGACCGACACCGGCCCGTGCGGGATCGATGGCGCCCGGTGCTGTGGCGGACTGGCGTGCTTCAGCGGACTCGTCTGCGCAATCGACGGAACATGCGCGACGTCGTGCACGGGCAGCACCAATCGTTGCGGTGGTCGCTGCGTCGACACCGATACCGACGTCAACAACTGCGGCAGCTGCAACAACCGGTGCAACAGCGGGCGCGTCTGCATGAGCGGAAACTGCGTTCGACCCTGACGCTCGATTCGCGGATCAACGAAGCCAGCAGCGCGCCGCGCCGTCGCCGAATCGGAGACACGTGATCCGATCGCCGACGGCCGCGTTCTGCACCCCGCGAATCTCGGGCAGCGGGTACGAGGTACGCCCGTTCTCGCCGCGCTCGAACGGATCGAACGCGAAGTCGCCCCAGCAACGAACCGACGACGAGTCCATCACCGCGCAAGTCGCGTTCGCGCCCGCGCTGATCTGATCCGCGAACCATTCCTCGGGCCATCCGATCAATCCGTAACCCGTCTGCCCTGCGCCGTTCGCACGTTCGCCCCAGCACTGCACCGACTCGTTCCGCAGTCGCGCGCACGAATGCATGTCACCGAGCGCGAAGTGCATCACGTCCGAGACGTCGGGGACCCGCACCGGTCGTGCCTCGCTCTGCGCCGGATCGGTACACGACGGCTCGGTGCCCCCCGAGCAGCCGAGCTGCCGATGCGCGTTGTCGCCCCAGCAGTACGGAGTGCCATCGTGCGTACGCGCGCACGCGTGTCGCTGCC
This sequence comes from uncultured Myxococcales bacterium, assembly GCA_966212315.1. GTDB lineage: Bacteria > Myxococcota_A > Polyangia > Polyangiales > CBIHQZ01. The sequence continues at coordinate 4,321 of CBIHQZ010000018.1, read as the reverse complement.
CCGCGGCGAGATCGGCGACGGGTGGAAGCGCAAGCACGCGCACCGGTCGCGAACGCGAGATGCGCGAGCCGTCACCGAGCTGCCCGTTTGCATTGTGTCCCCAGCAATACGCGGCGCCCGCGAGCGTTCGTGCGCAAGTGAAACGCTCGCCCGCGCTGATCTGCGCGACGTCCTCGAGCCCTGTCACTCGCACTGGTTCGAGGCTCGTCACCGAGCTGCCGTTTCCGAGTTCGCCCTGATCGTTGGTTCCCCAGCAGAACGCGTTGTGATCGATGTCGATCGCGCACGCATGCGTACTCCCCGCGACGACTTCGCGGGCGGGACGCGTAAGCGTGATGCGAGTGAACTGGCGCGCGAGTGCCGCCGTGTCGATGGTTCCCCGCGCCGCGATGCCTTCGGTGCGAAGACACCAGATGGCGCCCGCATCGTCGAGCACGCAGAGGTGCCGGTCGTGCACGCTCACTTGCGTCGTGTGATCGATCGCCAGGAGAACGCCGCCGTTCCGCGCGAAGGCCCGAATCGGGAACGGCGCCGAATCCACCGGCGCAATCGACGCCGGCGTCTCGGTCGGATCGGGTCTCGTGATCGAGAGAGTGCCCGCACCGCGCTGAGAGCCGGTGGAACCCGCGCATCCCATCAGTGCCACGGCCGCGAGAAACCCGACCTGCTGCCGAACCGCGATGCGCTTGTTCACGCGCGCATGGTGTCGCAGCGGTCCGCGGCGAGGCAACGCCTCCTTGCGATCAGCGCGCGGTTGCGCCGTAGAAGCTGACGCTCGTTCCCGCGATCTGCGTCCCCGCGCCCGTCGCCGCGTCGATCGTGATGATCTGCCCTTCGCACGTGAGGCCGTAGAGCGTGGTGCCGAAGGCCGCGAGGCCGTACACGCAGCGGAAGTTCGTGCTGCCGACGACTCGCGAGGTCCCGGCGGCGATGTCGAACGCGACGAGGCTGTCGACGCCGTTGAACATCGCGCGCGCCGAGGCGAGCAACTCGTTGCCGTATGCCGCGATGTCACCGCTTGCTTCGAGACCGGGCGGATACTGCCCCGCGGTGCTCACCGCGCCCGTCGCGGGATCGATGGCGACCAGTCGATCGCCAGCGCCGCCGTAGAGGGTGCCGTCGGGGGCCGCATCGAGCGCGGTGAAATCACCCATGACAGGCACGATCGGCGTGGCCGCGCCGGTGCGTGCATCGATGCCGAACAATTGATTCGCGCCGACGCCGTAGAGCGATCGATCGGGCGCGAGGGCGAGATCGGTGATGATCGCGCTGGTGCGTCCGATCGGGCGCACGAGTGCGTTGGGAAGTTCTACTTCGTAGAGCATGCGGCGATCGGTCGCGAGCACGCGCGCGATACAGCCGCGCATCGGGTCGCAGCGGTGGCTGATCGGGCAAAGGCGATCGTCGGGCTCCGAGAGACACGCGTTGCCGAACTCGTCGCATCGCTCGGCTGTGCACGCGACGCCGTCGTCGCAGACGCGCGGCGCGCTCACGCATCCTCGCTGCGGGTCGCAGCGATCGGCGACGGTGCAGAACAGTCCGTCGTCGCAGCGCGAGTCGTCGGCAGTGTGAACACAGCGACCATCCGTGCAGCGGTCGCGGGTGCATGCGATGTCGTCGTTGCAAGCGCGATCCGCGGTGCACTCGGGAACGAACACGTCGACAGAGTCGGCCGCATCGGCCAGCGCTGCGTCACGACTCGGAACCGCACCGATCAATTCGGAACGCGCACCGCACGCGACAAAGAAAGCCGCGCAGAGGGCGCCGACGACGTTGCTGCGAAGCGTCACGAACACCGCGGTAACAAAGGCCGCGACTGTTAAGCAAGCACGAACGTGGGCTGGTGTAGTTCGACGTCACGATGCGATCTTCGAAGCGGTTCGCGATCGCCACGATCGATGCGGTCGCGAGTCGTCGAGGGGCGTCGATGTCGCACGATCAAATCGTTTTCCGCGCCGCATGGGCGCGAGCGATCCTGGGGCTCTTCGCACTCACGTTGCTCCCGACGATGCACCCGGCGACGCGCGCGCTGTGGCCCGCCATCGTCGTGTATCTCGCGGTCGTCGCCGGCGTGCAGGTGATGATTCGCAAGAATGTCGGCGGCAACGTGCGTTCGATCTTCGGCGGCTGGGTCGACATCGCGTTGCTCACGTTCCTCGTTCACCGCGTCGGGAGCCAGGGAACCGTGCTCGTGGCGATCTATCTCTTCGCCGGCATGATGAACGCGCTCGTGACGCCGCCGCGCGTGGCCATGTCGCTCGCGGTGTCCGGTGCGGTGGCGTACACCGCCGTATCGACCGCGGAGGCCATGGGCTGGCTCGCGTACGCGCCCGATGCGATCGCGTGGGCGCACACGGGCGCGCCGTCGCTGCGCAACGTGCTGGTGGCCTCGGCGATGCTCAGCATGCTCTCGCTCTTCTCGACGTCGATGGTGGTGCATCTCATGCGCGTGGTGCGGCAGCGCGAGGTCGAACTCGAACAGGCGAACGTGCAACTCGAGGAGATCAGTCAGCGCGATCCACTCACGCAGCTGTACAACCGCCGCTACGTCTTCCAGCGATTGCAGAAGGAGATCGGCCGCATTCCCGCGGGGCACGCGCTCACGGCGCTCATGCTGGATCTCGACGGATTCAAGCGAGTCAACGACGAGAGCGGGCATCTTCGCGGCGACGCGCTCTTGAAAGAAATCGCGGCGACGCTCACGAAGAACGCTCGCGACACCGACGTGGTGGGTCGCTACGGCGGTGACGAGTTCATCGTGTTGCTCGTCGGCACCGATGCGGAGAAAGCGAGTGCAGTGGCCGAGCGCATCGCGAACGCGATCCGCGAGGTAGGTCTTCGGTTCGATGCGAAGCGGCCGGTCACCGCGAGCGTCGGGCTGGCCATGGCGGAGGCGAACGAGGAGGTCGCGTCCGTGCTGCGCCGTGCCGATCAGAACGCATACCGAGCGAAGCAATCCGGCGGAAATCGCGTAGCAGCCTGAGCCCATCGCCACGGTGGAGCGTGCACGTGACGCGCGCTTGGGTGCGGTGCGCGGATTGCGATGTCTCTCCTTCACGGAGGTGATCCATGAGCTTCGAAAGCAAACGTGGTGAAGGAAAGGCCGAGGAACTCGGCGGCAAGTTGAAGAAGAACGTCGGCAAGCTGATCGGCAACGAGCAGATGGAAGCCGAGGGCGCCGCGAAGGAAGTGAAGGGCGAGGCCCGCCAGGAAAGTGCGAAGGCCGGCGCACAGGCGCAGGGCAAGTTCGAGCAGGTGACGGGTGCGATCAAGAATCGCGTCGGCCAGGTGATCGACAACGAGCAGATGGCGGCCGAAGGAAAGGCGCGCGAGCTGAAGGGCGAAGCGCGCGAGAAGGCGAACAAGTAGTTCGCAGACGGGCGGTCGTGCCGGGGCGCGCGCCGTAGAGCGCCGCCCGCGCACGGGCGCGGGGACGAGCGGGAAGGGCAGCGCGCAAGCGATTGCATGGAGCGGGGGCAACCGGTCGAACATGTTCTCGGTGGCGATTCACGAGAGGCGCTTGATCGAGATCCGCGTGGCGACGCCGCTCGAGATGCCCGAATTCGACGCGCTCGCGCATCGACTTCGCGATCTGATCGCGAAGGCGCACACGCTGGTCGTGCTGTGCTCGGATTGGACGCACGTGCATGTATTTCCGCCCGAGGTCGCCGATGCGTTGGTGACCTTGATGAAGACCGACAACCCGCGCGTGGAGAGAAGCGCCTTCCTCGTCGGCGAGAGTGCGACGGCGGCGCTGCAAGCGGAGCGGATGATCCGGACCGCGGGGAATCCCGCGCGCCGTTCGTTTCACGACCCGGTGGAGCTGTCGCTTTGGCTCGGTGAGACGCTGACCGTGCGCGAGCGGGTGCGATTGGAGAGATTCCTGCGCGAGCCATTGGCGACGAACGCGCTCTGAGACCTCACCCCCGCAAGCCGCACGCAAGCCGCGCGCCCCTCTCCCTCCGACGCCCGTGCGTTGCGCGCGCAGCGCAGGCGTCGTCGAAAGAGGGGCTCAGTCGGCTGGAAGCGTTTCGTGATGCCGTGGGTGCGGTGGGTGCGTCCCCCGATGCGATCAGCCGAGCCGCTCGGCCGGCCCCGTCGCGCGCCGCACCCATCGGCAAATGACTTACCCACGCCATCATCCTTCGAGTCCCTCTTTCGACGACGCCTCGCGTTCGCGCGCCACGCGGTGGCGTCGGAGGGAGAGGGGCAGGCGGCAGCCGCGGCAGCCCTGAGCATTGGTCACGAATGTGTCCTCGCGTTGGGCCCGGCGGCTGAACCTGGATAATTCACTCGGCGAGCGACCGCGGCATCATCGTTG
>CBIHQZ010000017.1:0-18464 GCA_966212315.1 uncultured Myxococcales bacterium | reverse complement strand
TGCAACGCTGGTGCGAGTGGCGGAGGCGTTGCGGTGTTCAGTTCGACGAAGTCATCGATCGAAACCTCGATGGCTTCGGGCGTGGGATCGCTGCGCTTGCGTGTTTTCTTGGCGGGTGCGGACTTGCGTGACACGGAATCACGTTCGCAAACGCGCCGACCTGTCACAACGACATTGCTGCTCCAGGTTCACGCGTTTTCGAATCCACGGAGGAAGCTCGGGCGGGCCGCGATCCCATCCACCGAGCGCACGACCGACGCCAATCCACGTACGATCCCGCACATGCGTCTCCTCGTTGCGTTCCTTTTCGTCACCGCAGCGGTCAGCGCATGTTCGTCGCGACCACCGGCCGATGCCGGTTCGACCGACATCGCGCTCGTCGATGCCGTGAATGGCTCCGACACCAACGCGGTCGTCGCGTTGGCGGACAGCGGACGAGATGGTGGACCCGGCGATCCGTGCTCGCCGAACCCGTGCACGATGGCGAACCGCACGACGTGCGTCTCGTCATCGGGCCTCGCAGAGTGTCGGTGCAACGCGGGGTACGAGGATCGCGGCGGGACCTGCCAGCCGGTGGTCACGTGCGCGCCGGACACGTGTCGCGGCCACGGAGACTGCCATCTCGGCGCGATGGGGCCCGAGTGCGCCTGCACGCTCGGATTCGCCGGGATGTTCTGCGACCGCTGTGACGATGCAGCGGGCTACTACGACGACGGTCGTGGCGGATGCACGCTCGACGCCTGCACGCCGAATCCATGCGCGCAGCCGGAGCGATCGCTGTGTTCGGTCGTGAACCGTCGCGCGGTGTGCGACTGCAACGCAGGCACGCACGACCAGGCGGGCGTCTGCGTTCCGGATGCGATGTGTACGACGACCACGTGCGCGGGTCATGGCGTCTGCACGGCAACACCCGGAGCGACTTCGTGCGCGTGCGAAGCCGGATGGGGCGGCTCGCATTGCGACGCGTGCGATACCGCGAGCGGCTATCACGCCGACGGCACGGGCGGATGCACGCGCGATCTCTGCCTGCCGAACCCCTGCACCCAGCCGCTGCGTTCGGTGTGTTCGAGTGACAGCGTCTCGACGACGTGTGCATGCGATCCCGGCGCGCATCTCGAGGTCGACACCTGCGTCGTCGATCGGACATGCACGGCCGCGACGTGCGGTACGCACGGGACCTGCTCTGTCATCGCGGGCAGAACGACCTGCGCGTGCGCCGCGGGATGGAGCGGTGCGGCGTGTGATCAGTGCGCGAGCGGGTATCACGCAGATGGTGCCGGCGGATGCACGACGGACGTGTGTGTGCCGAATCCGTGCAGCGGGCCGAATCAGACGACGTGCGTCGCAATGGGCACGACGCCGACGTGCGTTTGCAATGCAGGTGCGCACCCCGATGGCATGGGTGGCTGCTCGACGGACCCATGTGTACCGGATCCTTGCGTCGCGATGAACCAGTCGTGCCGCGTCGTCTCGGGCGCCGCGCAGTGCTTCACGCCGCCATGTGACGATGGCAACCCGTGCACCGATGATCTCGTCGTCGCGGGACGCTGCCAGAACAACCGGCGCGCCGACGGCTCTTCGTGTTCGACGGGAATCTGTCGCGTGAGCGAGACGTGCAGCGCCGGCGTGTGTGGTGGTGGCAGCGCGCGCACGTGCGACGACGGCAATCCTTGCACGCGCGATGCGTGCGTCGCACCGACCGGGTGCGCGTTCACCAATGACGACACACTCACGCCGCCCGATGATGCGTACGCGTGCACGCTCGCTCGCTGCAGTGCAGGCATGTCGATGCAAGTGCCGACCGACGCACGCTGCGACGACGGCCGTTGGTGCACGGGGCAGGAGGCCTGTGCGCCGGGCGCCGGGGCCGATGCGCGCGGATGCGTCGTTCGCAACGTGCCGGTGGCACCAGGGCCGAACACTCCGTGTCGCGCTTATGTGTGCAGCGACGCGATCATGTCGTTCACCGCGCAGACACGTCCGGTCGGCTCGAGCTGCGACGACGGTGTGGCGTGCACGACGGGCGATAGCTGCGATGCGAGCGGGGTATGTGCGGGCGGCGTCACCAACGCGTGCGACCCGACGGCGTCGTGTTCGGCGACCGGATCGTTGCAAACGACGATCGACATTCCGATTGCGCCGATCACGGGTCGCGTCACGCAGAACGGCGGCACCTTGCCGCTCAGCACGAACACCTACGAAAACGGCGTGCTCTGGGCGCGCGCGCTCGACACCGGACGGCTCCACCGGCTCGCGCTGATCGACTGGACGCGCAACGGTTCGTACCCGACCTACACCCGCAGCGCCGGCACGGACACGTATCGCACCGTGCTCGTCCCGGGCGTGTACGACGTGCTCTATCAACGCGCCTATCAGACCTCCGCCGACTACGTATCCGAGCGCGCGCTCACGCCCGGTCCCGACGCGGTGGTGAACGGCTACCGAGTGATCCAGTCGCGGGTCGTGATCCCCGCGGGTGGTCGCACGCTCGACGTCGACATCGGCGCGACGGTCGTGACGGGCACCATCACGCAGAACGGTGCGGCTCTTCCGCTCGCGACCAACACCTACGAGAACGGCGTGATCTGGGCCCGCGCGCGCGACACGCAGAAGCTCCATCGCATCGCGCTGATCGACTGGACGCGCAACGGTTCGTATCCGACGTACACGCGCAGCGCGGGCTCGGATCGCATCAACACGATGCTGATCCCCGGCGCGTACGACATCCTCTACCAGCGCGCGTACCAGACGTCGGCCGCGTACGTCTCGGAGCGCGCGAATTCGCCGAGCGCGGACCCGGTGGTGAACGGCTATCGCGTGCTTGTCGAGAACGTGGTGGTGACCGGTTCCACGCAGACACTCGACGTCGACATCGGCGCGACCGTCGTGACCGGGACGATCACGCAGAACGGTGCGACTCTGCCGCTCGCGACGAATACCTACGAGAACGGCGTGATCTGGGCGCGCGCGGTGGACACCGGCAAACTGCACCGCATCGCGTTGATCGACTGGACGCGCAACGGTTCGTACCCGACCTACACGCGCAGCGCGGGCTCGGATCGAGTCAACACGATGCTCGTCCCCGGCGCGTACGACATTCTGTACCAGCGCGCCTATCAGACCTCCGCGGATTACGTTTCCGAACGTGCTCTCTCGCCGAGCCCCGATGCGGTGGTGAACGGCTATCGCGTGCTGCGCACCAACGTAACCGTCACCGGTACGTCGCAAGTGCTCGACGTCGACATCGGCGCGACAGTGGTGACGGGGACGATCACGCAAAACGGCGGAACGCTCCCGCTCTCGACCAACACCTACGAAAACGGCGTGATCTGGGCGCGCGCGGTGGACACCGGCAAGTTGCATCGCATCGCGTTGATCGACTGGACGCGCAACGGTTCGTATCCGACCTACACGCGCAGCGCAGGGTCGGATCGGATCAACAGCATGCTGGTGCCAGGGGCGTACGACATCCTCTATCAACGCGCCTTCCAGTCATCGGGCAGTTACGTATCGGAACGCGCTTTGACGCCGTCTCCGGATCCGGTCGTGAACGGCTATCGCGTCTTGCGGAGCAACGTCACGATCAGCGGTTCGACGCAGACACTCGACGTCGACATCGGCGCCACCGTCGTCACGGGGACCATTACGCAGAACGCCGCGACGCTTCCGCTCTCGACCAACACGTACGAGAACGGCGTCGTCTGGGCGCGATCGGTCGACACGGGACGGCTTCATCGCATCGCGCTGATCGACTGGACCCGCAATGGTTCATATCCGACCTACACGCGCAGCGCGGGTTCCGATCGCATCAACACGATGCTCGTGCCGGGCGCGTACGACATCCTCTATCAGCGCGCGTATCAATCCTCCGCGGACTACGTGTCGGAGCGCGCGCTCACGCCGTCGCCCGACGCGGTGGTGAACGGCTATCGCGTGCTTCGCACGAACGTGACCATCGCGGGCGCGACGCAGACGCTCGACGTCGACATCACCGCGGTGGTCGTGGCGGGGACCATCACGATGAACAGCGCGATGCTTCCGCTCGCGACCAACACGTACGAGAACGGCGTGATCTGGCTGCGCGCACGCGACACCGGCCGCGTCCATCGCCTCGCACTGATCGACTGGACGCGCAACGGCTCGTATCCGACGTACACGCGAAGCGCCGGCACGGACATGTTCTCTTCGATGCTCGTCCCCGGCGCGTACGACGTGCTCTACCAGCGTGCGTATCAATCGTCGGGTGCGTACGTGAGTGAGCAAGCGCTCACGCCGAGCCCGGACCCGGTGGTGAACGGGTATCGCGTGCTCCAGCAGTGCGTGTTGGTGCAGTGAGGGCGGGGCGCGTGGAGTGCGCCCCGAGGACCGAGTCAGCGGCAGTTCGCGAGCGACGAGGCCGAATCGCCCCGTTGGATGAGACCCTGCGCGCATTGTGAGTTCACGCCGCGGCAGTACTGCAGGTTGCTGGCGGAATCGCCGCGCCGGATGAGCGCTGTCGCGCAATCGAGCACCACGCCGGCGCAGTACTGACGATTGCTCGCCGAGTCGCCGCGGCCGATGAGTGCCGTCGAACACGTGGGCTCCGCGCCGCGGCAGTACTGCAAGTTGCTCGCAGAATCACCACGACGAATCAGCGCCGCCGCGCACGTCGGCTCGGTCCCCTGGCAGTACTGCAGATTGCTCGCGGAGTCCCCGCGCTGCGTGAGAAGCGAACGGCACTCGCCGCCGTCGTCCACCGGCTGCTGGTAGACGGGCTGTTGGTATACAGGCGCCGGTTGTTGCTGCTGCACCATCACTGCTTCCCGTACTTCGAACACCTGCAGCGACGCATTCGCGGTCACGCCCTGCTGGAAGCTGCCGACCCAGATGTCGTATTGGCCGGTGGGCGCGTTCGCGATGTCGATCAGCGGATTCTGACGCCCCCCCGAGTCGTCGTCGCAATGCCACGCACCGGCTCCGTCGTTCACGATGAGCGTGGTGTCGACGCCCGACGTGGCGGTGATACGAAGGTGCGCCGACGGCGAGCGTAGACGCACGATGAAGTCGGGTTGGCGCGTGACGTACCCGGCGCACACGCCCTGCGCGGGGAGTCCTAGCGACCGCGCCTCGATCGCGCCGCCCGACACCACGTTCACGGACGACGGACGGAACCCTGCCGTGAGCACTGCGACACCGAAGTTCGAGTGATTCGTTCCGATTGCAAGTGAAGGTGCGGCGGGTGCCGTGTTGTTGGCGTACACGGGCTGCGGACCGTTGTTGGCGTACACGGGCTGCGGACCATTGTTCGCGTACACAGGCTGCGGACCGTTGTTGGCGTACACGGGCTGCGGACCATTGTTCGCGTACACCGGCTGCGGCGCGGGCTGCGCGACCGCGGGCTGGACGACGGGTGCAGGCTGCGCGACCGCGGCGACGACCGGTTCGTGAACGCGCGAACACGCGCCTTGATGACCGGAGCTGCACGCCATGCGGTACGAGCGCTGTGCACGCGCGTCGTCTTGCGGCACGCCGCGACCTGTCTCGTAGAGCACGCCGATGTCGTAGCAGCCATCGGGATTGCGACGTTGACACGCGCGCGAGTAGTGACGTGCCGCGACGGCGAAGTCGACCTGGCTACCGCGTCCATTCTCCGCCATCCATCCGAGCCACACGCATCCGCGCATGTCGCCGGCGCTGCACGCGACGCCGTAGAGTCGCAACGCGCGTGCGTGGTCGACCGGCACGTTCTCACCGTTCGTGTACGCGCCCGCCGCGGTCATACACGCCTCGAAGTTGCGCCGCTCGCACTGACGCGCCTGCGCTTCCACCGCCGCCACGCGTTGCGCTTGTTCCGCCGCAGCGGCCGCTCGCGCGGCTTCTTCGCGCTGACGTTGCGCCTCGAGTGCGCGCGCGCGGTTCGCTTCTGCCTCGGCACGCCGCGCCTCGGCGATCGCGACGCGTTGATTCGCTTCGGCGGCACGCTGCGCGTTTCGTTCAGCGCGAATCTGATCCCGGTGCGCGCGGAGTGCCGCACGCTCTGCTTCGCTCCGACACGCCGCGCTCGACGCGATGCCGAGGGCGAACACCACGGTCGCCAGCGAGTGCCATCGCGTGCCGCGGGATGCGGCGAACGCTCTTCCAGTCATCGACTTCATCGATCCTCCATCGCGCGCAAGCGCATCGATCGGCGCCTGATATCACGCGGACTCTCGGTCCGACACCGCAGCGGCGTGCGAATTGGTTTCAGCGTGCGACGACGCGATCCCGGCTCCCCGCATTGGAGAGTGGACTCATCGATCGGTGGTTTTCCTAGAGTGCAGGAGAGCGGAGGAGATGCCCCGTCGCGAGTCGCAACGGGGCTTCGAGGCAGGATCAGTTGTGGACGCAGTTGCCGGCGGTCTGACCAGCGGGCGTCGTGCAGTGATAGTTCGCCGGGCACGCCATGCCGGCCATGTTGCAATCGACCGGGAGGCAGATGCCGTTGCTGAAGAAGTTACCCGTGCCACCACTCGGCTGCAGGTGATCGCACTGGTAGCCGCCGCGGCAATCCGCGCTGCTGTTGCAGGTCTTGAAGCACGGTGCGAGATCGCCGTTCATCTCGCCGTTGAGCGGGATGACGCCGGTGCCCGCCGGACAATTCGACTGCGGAACCGCTTGTCCCATGGTGATCGGAACCGTGATGCCGAACGACAAGCAGTAGCCGCCGACCCAGCCCGTGGGCGCGCCGGTGTCGACTTCGAGAATGCAGCGACCACCGCGGCAGTCGGCGTCCGCGAGACACGCCGCACCGTCGACTCCGCCGACCGGAAGAGTCGCGACACACGTCCCTGCGTACGAATCGCACTGCAGCGGCGACGAACACACCGGCACGCCGGCCGGTGCGCCGCTCGCGTAACACGAAGGCAAGCACGCGCCGCGCGTGAACGCCGCGTTGACCGGAACGCAGCCGCTGCCGAATGAGTTGCACTCGCCGCCGCCGCTGGTGCAGCGCGGAAGACAAACGCCAGTGCCGGTTTCACAGAGCCCGATCGGTCCGCACTCTGCGTCCGTCGTGCATCCCACCGTGCAGAGGCCGCCCGGGAAGGTGGTGGCACAGGTGCGACCGGTTCCGCACTGCGCGTTCGTCGTACATCGCGCGAACAGCGCTGCCGGCGCCGCATCGACACCCGTGTCGGTCGCCTGCGGCACGTCGGTGCCCATCACGACGTCCATCGCCTGCGGCACGTCGGTGCCCATCACGACATCTGTACCCATCACGACGTCGGTACCCATCGTGGCATCGGTGCCCATCTGGACGTCCGTCCCCATCTGCACGTCGTCGCCGGGCTGCACGTCGGTGCCCATCTGCACGTCGTCGCCCATCATCACGTCGGGCTGGTTCACGTCGGTCGTCATCACGACGTCGTTGCGCATCACGTCGCTGCCGCCATCGGCGCCCGGACACATGCACGCGCCGAACGTTCCGTTCGCGGCACAGGTCTGAACGCCCATCGCGCCGCCGACGCACGGACACGTGCTGACCATGCCGGGCGTGCAGCGATTGCCGCCCGCATCCGTCGGTTCCGACATCCCGGTACAGGCCGCCAGCATCGCGGCGAACGTCAATCCCACCCAATTCCAAGTTCCACGCATCTCACTCACTCCCGTTCGTAGGCCCGAAAACGGCGCGCAACTTACCTGCGAGCGCCTGCTCGCGCGAGCGCGGGCGGGACGAATACGTACTCGCCCTTCGCGATCTCCCCCGCCGGTGCACTCGTGGTTCGCGAGAATTCTGCGCGCTTCGGCCTAGCGAGCGCTGTGATAGTGTCCGCGCCCCCAGCCGCCAGGCGGGCCTAGGAGACACGCGCACATGAAGATTCACGAGTACCAGGGGAAGGAGCTGTTTCGGCAGTACGGCGTGCCGGTTCCGAAAGGAATCGTCGCGTTCACGCCGGACGAAGCCGAGAAGGCCGCGGCACGACTCATCTCGGAAACGGGCAGTGAAGTCGTTGTCGTGAAGTCGCAGATCCACGCCGGCGGGCGCGGCAAGGGAACAGTCACGCACAACGGCAAAGAGTCGGGACGCGGCGTGAAGGTCGTCACGAAGGGCGGCGCGACGGCAGCGAAGGAAGCGGCGGCTGCGATGCTCGGTGGCACGCTGGTCACGATCCAGAACGCGCCGAGCGGCAACGTCGTTCACAAGGTGTACGTCGAGCAGGGCATCGCGATCGAACGCGAGCTGTATCTCGGCATGCTGGTCGATCGCGACACGCGCCGCGTAGTGGCGATGGCGTCGACCGAAGGCGGCATGGAGATCGAGAAGGTCGCCGAAGAAACACCCGAGAAGATCTTGAAGGTGTTCATCGATCCGGTCACCGGACTCGCAGGCTTCCAGGGACGTCAGCTCGGATTCGGGCTCGGGCTCACGAAGGAGCAGGTCGGCAAGTTCGTTCCGATGCTCCAGAACCTTTACAAGATGTTCATGGAGACCGACTGCGCGATGGTGGAGATCAATCCGCTGATCGTCACGAAGTCGGGCGACGTGCTCGCGGGCGACGCGAAGGTGAGCTTCGACGAGAACGCCGAGTACCGTCACAAGAACCTCGAAGAGCTGCGCGACACGGCGGAAGAGAACCCGACCGAACTCGAAGAGAAGCGCGCGGACATCTCGTACGTCGCGCTCGACGGCAACATCGGTTGCATGGTCAACGGCGCGGGCCTCGCGATGGCGACGATGGACATCATCGCGCACTGCGGCGGTTCGCCGGCGAACTTCCTCGACGTCGGCGGCGGCGCGAACGAAGAGCGCGTGACCAAGGCGTTCACCATCATTCTCAGCGACCCGAAGGTGAAGGGAATCTTCATCAACATCTTCGGCGGCATCGTGAAGTGCGACCTCATCGCGACCGGCGTGATCAACGCGGCGAAGAAGCTCGGACTCAAGGTGCCGGTCGTCGTTCGCCTCGAAGGAACGAACGTCGAACTCGGTCGCAAGCTGCTCGCGGAGAGCGGCCTCGCAATCACACCCGCCGCGACGATGCTCGAAGGCGCGCAGAAGATCACGCAGCTCGTGGGGAAGGCGTAGGAGTCGGCCATGGGAGTTCTCGTCAACAAAGAGACGCGCCTCGTCGTTCAGGGCATCACGGGCAGTGCAGGCGCGTTCCACGCGAAGCAGTGTCTCGACTACGGCACCAAGGTGGTCGCGGGCGTCACGCCGGGCCGCGGTGGTGAAATGTTCGAAGGCAAGGTGCCGGTGTTCAACACCGTGCGCGAAGCCGTCGAGAAGACCGGCGCCGATGCGTCGGTGATCTTCGTTCCGCCGCCGGGCGCGGCCGACGCGATCCTCGAAGCGGCCGATGCGGGCGTGAAGCTCGTGATCTGCATTACCGAGGGGATCCCGGTTGCCGACATGCTCAAGGCACGTCGCGCGCTCGAGGGACGTCTCGGCAAGGATCTCTTCCTCGTCGGCCCGAACTGCCCCGGTGTGATCACGCCGGGTGAGTGCAAGATCGGCATCATGCCCGGTCACATTCACAAGCCGGGTTCGGTCGGCATCGTGTCGCGCTCGGGGACGCTCACGTACGAAGCCGTCGGGCAGACCACTGCGGTCGGCCTCGGTCAGAGCACGTGCATCGGCATCGGCGGCGATCCGGTGAACGGCATGGACTTCGTCGATGCGCTCACGCTGTTCAACAACGACCCGAAGACCGAGTCGATCATCATGATCGGCGAGATCGGCGGGGGCGCGGAAGAACGCGGCGCGGAGTACATCAAGAAGCACGTGAAGAAGCCGGTCGTCGGTTTCATCGCGGGCCGCACCGCACCGCCGGGCAAGCGCATGGGTCACGCCGGCGCGGTCATCTCGGGCGGCAAGGGAACGGCCGCGGACAAGATCGCGGCACTCGAAGCTGCGGGTGTTCGCATCGCTCCGTCGCCCGCGCAGATGGGCGAGACGCTCAAGGCGTTGCTCGCCGAGAAGCGCTGAGCGCGCGCCCGGACCTCACCCCCCGTCCACTGTCATCACTGAGTTCGCTTTCCCCCCTCTCCCTCGTCGCGACCGCGTAACCCGCGTCACGCGGCGCGACGTCGAGAGAGGGGGAGACTCGCGTGCGGTCGTGCGATGCGCGCGCGGGGCGGTGCACGCGTGCATCAAGCGCACGAACACCTAGCCGTCGAATCACGTTACGGTGGTCGACGATGGCTGCCGAACCAATTGTCATCTACGCGTCTCGCATAGACCTCGCTGGCGTCGCCGACGTGCTGCGAGCGCAAGCGCGGGACGTTGAGATTGTCGGATCCGATACCGATTGGAGCGCGGCGCACGTCACGATGCCAAACGGCGCGCGCATCTCATTCGGTCATCGTCGTGACTACTACGCTGGTCCCGGATTCGCGCAGCAGATTCAAGGAATGCAGGGCTACTTCGAGCGCTTTCCGCGAACGCCGGACCTGGCTCCGATCCTCGAGTTGATCCGGTCGTTCCGCTTCGCACTCACGCTGCACCCGCCGCCGACGCCGGAACTCTTCATCGAGTCGCAGGACCCGCGACTCGCAATCGTCTTCGCGGTGACGTCGCATCTCGATGGCGCGCTCTTCACGCCGTCGGCGATGCGCGATGCGCGAGGACGCGTGCTGTACGGCGCAGTGCCTCGCGATCCGTCCGCTCAGATGCCTCGCATCGGACGCAAAGTGCCGTCACCGCCGCGCGCTGAACGAACGGTCGACGACGCCGGGACACTCGGCAGGGACGCGCAACTGCGACCGACGGCCGAGCGCGTCGCGCATCGGGCCGTCGTTCTCGCGGCCGTAGCCGTGCGCTCGATGATGGAAGCGGATCTCGAGGCCGGACCGCCCCCTTCGGATCCACGCTCAGAGATCATGGCGTGGATCGACGCCGCGGGCGCTCGAACCGAACTCGAATCGCACGAACAGTCGCTGATCGAAGCGCCTTTCGGGTCTGTCTCACGACAAGCGTGGATCAACGGCGCGTGGCAGCTCGAAGGGCTTGCTGTGTTGTCATGGGCGCTCAGCCTCGCGGAATTGCCCGCGCACGACACGACCGTGCAGACGGACAGCGTGTTTCGCGCAGTCGCGTTGAGCAACATGCACCGAGTGCGTGACGTCGTACGCAACGCGCGGTTGCGTGAGCTTGCCGAGCTGCAACGGTGTGGCGAGGAACTGTTCACGTTGCATTGGCGCCTCCGCGAGTTTTCGGTTCGGCCTGGACCGATGCCGTTCGCGCAAGTCGGCAAGTCGGCGTGGTTCGGGCCGCTCGCGGTCGAGAACCTGCGACTGATCGACGGCGATCTCGCGATCGGCAACGCACCGATCGCACATGCGCCGCGCGAGCACGTCGCGCTCTGCAACAGCATCGCGCAGGAGCGTCACAAGGCGATCAACTGGCTGCTCGGCGATAGCGAATGCTATTCGCAGACCGACACTTCGACGTGAGTCGGCTCATCTGTTCACACAGCGCCGAGTCGTAGTCTCCACTGGCCATGTCGTGATCGCGCCGCCGCTCGTCGCAACGTTCCCACGGGCCACTGCGAGTCGCGCGATTCCCCACTGAAGTTCGCGCGGCCGGCACGTTGCCGGAATCCCGTGGTGCGGCGACGATCGCTGCAATGAAATCCCCGGCACGCTGGGCCGCTCGGTTCGCGATGATTGCGACGCTCTTCGCGGCAGCGGGCTGCGCACCGGTCGAGGAAGACACCGGATCGCACGGTGACTTCGTGTCGGTTCCCGGTCCGTGGGTGCCCACGCCCGAGGCCACGAACGCGGGAAACACGCAGTACGTCCGCTACGACGGACCGCCGCTGATCGCCAACGGTGGCTCGTGCTCGAGCACCAACGCCTTCGCATGCAGTTGCGTCCATCCCGCATGCAGTCGCGGGCTCCCCGGGACGATCGACTTCGCCGGCTACTTGCGTCGGCGCTTCTCGCAGATCTACGCGGCGGGCGGTTTCGACTGCTGCCGTCAGAACACCGGAGACACGCGCTATCTCAGCGTGCACAGCATCGGGCGCGCGATCGACCTGATGATCCGCGAAGTGTCACCGGGCGTTGCGGACAACACCGCCGGCGATGCAGTCGCGAACTGGCTCATCTCGCACGCGGAAGAGATCGGCGTGCAGATCGTCATCTGGGATCGCAGTTCGTGGCGCGTCGAACGCCCCGCGGGCTCCAAGCTGCGCGACTACACCGGACCGATTCCTCACACCGATCACATCCACATGGAGTTGTCGCTCGACGGCGCGAACCGACGCACGCGGTTCTTCACGTCGGGCGCGATCAACGGCGACACGACGTGCACACCGCATTGCGAAGGCACCGTGATCGTGAACGCAGACTGCAGCACCGGGGATTGCGGCGCGTTCGGTGTGTCGTGCCTCGCCGATCCGACCCCGCGTTGCGGAACGCCGGGGTGCCCGGCCACCGGGACGGGCGCGATCTGCCAGGACAGCGCGCACATCGTGAATTGCAACAACGGCGTCACCACCGGCGTCGGCGATTGCAGCGCGTACGGTTCGTTCTGCTCCACCGCCGGCGTCGGGCCCACCGAAGCGCGCTGCGTGTTTTCGCTCTGCGTCGACGGGCCTTCGATGGTGCCGGTCCCGCACGTGGGATGCTCGATCACGCCGGGCACGCAGCTCGATTGCGACGCGAACGGGCAGGGGCATCCGATGGATTGCCCGTCCGGTCAGGTGTGCTCGATGCTCGGTGGAACATCGCATTGCGAAGCACCGCATGCGGAGTGTCCAGTGCCCGCGGCTGGCGCACCGCTCGATCTTCGCACCGCGTGCCTCGCGAGCGGGCAGTTGGTGCGATGCCTCAACGGCAACGTCGTCGAGGAGCTTTCCTGCGGTTCGAACAGTGTGTGCTCGGCTCTCGGTGGCACGCCGCACTGCGCGGATCAGGCCTGCGTCGATGCATCGGGCGCGGTGCGATCGGGCGACGTGTGCACCGCGGGCGGAGAGATTGCCGCGTGTGACGGCTCGGCAAACTTCATCGACGTGCGCGTCTGTCCGTCGGGCGAGACGTGCACCGTGGGCATGGCGGGTGCTGCGTGCGCACCCGGGACGAGCATGAACATGGACAACGACGACCTGCCGTCGATGATGGTGCTCGACGCCGGGACGGCATCAAGCGATGCGGGCGTGGAGGTCGACGGGGGCATGCCTGCGCGCGATGCATCGAGTACTCGCGACGGCAGCGTGAACCCGCAACCGACAATGGGCGGCTGCGCATGCAGGACCGTCGGCTTCGACCGAAACGCACATGCACTCGGGTCGATGGCGATTGCGCTCGCCGGAATCGCTGCGCGTCGCCGTCGCCGACGGTTGCCATGAGCGTCGACGACTGATGCGCCTCGCGCCGACCCGGTAGTACGCTCGCCGCGAATGACTCGGCGCGCATCGACCGCGGTGGCATCAGTTCTGTTCATTGCGACGCTCGTGCTCGCGCGAAGCGCACGGGCAACGGACGTCTGGACACAACCCGCGCCCGGCGTACGACACCTTCAACGCAACGTCCCTGACTCGGCCGAATACCACGTGCTCGTCATCGACCTCACGGTGCCCGGCGTCGCGATCCGGTGCACGCCGATCAACGAGCGCTGGCAATCAACCAGTGGGTACGGACGCACCGCGCATCTCGCGGCCGCCATCAACGGCGGTTTCTGGGCGCCGAACGGGCAGGCGCAAGGACTCGCAGCAGGCGGCGGGCAAGTGTGGTCTTCCGACGACGACGGACTCGGGTTCTTCGCTGTCACGCGCGACGGGCGCGCGATGGTGTCGCGACCGAGCGACGTGGTCGAAGCGACTCGGCACGGCATCACCGACGGCGTGTCCGGACGTCCGCTCATCGTCGATCGCGGGCGGATCTCGGACGAACTCGTTCTCTTCCCGCACGCCGAATCACACGAGCCGCGCACGGCGGTCGGCGTGTCGAGCGATGGACGCACCGTGTTCCTTCTCACCGTCGACGGACGGCGCGGCACCACGCGCGGCGCGACGCTCTACGACGTGGCCGACACGCTCGTCGAACTCGGTGCCTACCGCGCGCTCAACATCGACGGGGGCGGATCGACGACGATGTTCGTCGCGAGCGAGGGTGGCGTCGTGAACCGGCCGAGCGAGCGAAACGAACGCGTGGTGCTCGACCACATCGGCGTCGTCGCGCCCGTCACGCCGCCGCGCGAAACGCACTGAGCGCTCACCGCCACGCGAGGCGAAACCCGATCAGGATGTGCCGCGACGCCGACTCCCTTCGATGCTCGTACGCGCTTCGGCAGAATCCGGGGACATCGTCGAACGCGCATCCCTTGAGCACGGTGCGCGAGCCATCGCGTGTGGAGGTCCACTCGAACACGTTGCCGAGCATGTCGTTCGTGCCGCTTTCGCCGCGCGCGAGTTCTCGTGTGCCCACCACTTCGGGGTGCCCGACGCGCGAGCCCTCCCAGTTGATTGCATCCGGTCGCCAGTCGTTGCCCCAGGGATAGAGGCGGCCGTCTGTTCCCCGCGACGCGCGTTCCCATTCTTCGCGCGTGGGCAATTCGTAGACCCGTCCATCATGTGCGCCGCGCCAGTGTGCGTAGGCGTTCGCGTCGTCGACGGACACCAGCACCACCGGCCATCGGCCCTGTCCATCGGGTGGATGCCCGTCGCGCCACACGTACCGCGTCACCTCGTCGAACGAGTGCACGAGAAAGCCCTGCGTGCGCCACGTGTCGGGATCCATCGATGGCGAGCGATGCCCGGTCGCGCGAACGAACGCTGCGTACTCGTCTTGCGTGACGGGATTGCGCGCGAGGCAGTAAGCGCCGAGGTCGATGGTCGCTCGCGAGGGCTCGCCGTCGAAGAACTGTCGGGTGCGCAACGTCTGTTCTGCCCGCACGCGCTCGTCGTCGGAGTGGCCCGATGCATCGGCAGCCATCCGGTAGGCGTCGTCGCGTTCGCCTGGCGTGCTCCCGAATACGAATCGTCCGGCCGGCACGTAGACGAATCGCGGGTCGCCTTCACACGCGGAGCGAGCGACGCGCTCACGCTGCGGCGCAACCGCCGGCCTCGCGGATCCCGTGCTGCATCCTGCCGCCACGAGACTCACGGCAATTGCGATCCCACCCGCGAAGCGCGACGGCGCGCAGGAATTGCGGTCGCCACGCGTGGCCCGAATCCTTGATCGCACCTCATGGATGTGGCACAAGCGCGCCCGTTTCCACCCTTTGTTCATTGGGAGAATGCACATGGCCACCGAGCGCACGTTCGCGATCATCAAGCCCGACGCAGTCGAGAAGAACCACACCGGCAAGATCCTCGCTCATATCGAGCAGGCCGGCTTCAAGGTCGTCGCGATCAAGAAGCTCCACCTCACGCGCGCGCAGGCCGAAGGCTTCTACGCCGAGCACAAGGGCCGCGGCTTCTTCGACGAACTCGTGACCTTCATGTCGCGCAACCCGGTGTTCGTGGTCGCTCTCGAAGCCGAAGGCGCGATCAAGAAGTGGCGCGACACGATGGGCGCTACGAATCCGGAGAAGGCCGATGCCGGCACGATCCGCAAGCTCTACGGCGCGAACGTGGGCGAGAACGCGACGCACGGCTCGGACAGCGAGACGTCGGCAGCGCGCGAACTCGGCTACTTCTTCGCCGGTTACGAACTGCTCTGATCGATGCCTCGCTGGCTTCGGCGTCGATCGGCGCCGAAGCGACCTCTCCGCCATCCGACCCTCTCGAATCCCATCGTCAGCACGACTGCCACGCGAATGTCATTCGATGGCATCGAGCGCACGCGAGCATCCACGCGATGCCCGTGTCGCCGAATGCGACCCCGGGCAACGGCCTACCCGAGTCGACCTGCAGAATCGGGCGGAGCGACGAACCACACGGGCAGCGCACGTGCATCTTGCCCTGCAACCACGCAGGCCATCCGAGCACCCGGGTCCCGCCGCGGGACGATTTCGCGATCTCTTCGTCTTCGAGATCCGCGACGGCTCCGCGTAGATCCTCGTCGCGTGGAATGAGTTCGTCGATGTCTTCGGCCTTCGGGTACGTCGGCATCTCGGACCACGCATGGATGCGACGCGGCGCGTAGCTGTACGCAGGCACTTCGTCGTCGTTCGGCCACCGCGGGCGCGTCGGGAGTGCGACGGCGCGCGCGAGATTCGCCTTCGAGAAGGGATCCCATCCTGCTGCATCGCTCTGGCACGCCGTGTCGCACCAGAACAGCTGAACGAGTCCCGATGGAAACGCGCGACGCGCGGTCTCGGGAAGTTCGTCGCTGCGTATCTGCGCGATGAGCTTCAGCGGCATCGAACAGCAGCCGCAGGTGGGCGCTCGTTCGTCGTGTGCGAGTGCGGGGCGGCCGCCGAACCGCGAGCCGAGGATCGCTCCTTCACCGTCATCGACCTCGGGGACGAACGCTGGTTGCGCGTGACGTTGCATGAACGCGCGAGCGCGCTCGGTCATCGACGCGGCGGCATCCATCACGTCAGGCGTGGGAGCGAGGTCCGAGGCGGCAGAGAAGCCTTCGACGAGCGCACGTGTGAGTTCGCGCCGCACGCGCGCATCGACCGTCTCGCCTTCGTCGCGTTCGATCGATCGCACACGACCCGTCTTGCCGACCTTGCCTCGCGCGATCTCGATCTCGGCTCCCGACACGCTGACTTCGAAGTACTCGCGCGCGTCGCCACTGCCGCGTTCGAGTGTCCACGTGTCGACGCCGAATTCAGTTCGCTTCGTCGGCGCGAGTGTCGCTGCAAGTGCGCGGGCGTCTGCGATCGATCGCTTCGTGACGTTCAACAGCGTCGAGGTCACGTCCGGCGCGTGTGCGGGCTTCGGGGGCGGTTCCTCGGTCGGCGCTTCGGGCGCGCGTGAATCGGGTGCGTCACCTGCGACAAGCACGTAACCCTTGCGGGTCTTCTCGCGAACGAGTTTGTCGCGCTCGCTCTTCGCGGCATCGGCCGAAGCGAACGTGTGCGACTTCCGTTGCCCGTCGGTTCCGATCTTTCCCCAGCGCACGTGGAGCGCGACACCTTCGAGCGTCGCCTCCCAGAACTTCGCGTGACCGTCATCGGTGCACTCGAGTCGCATCGGAACGCCTGCGAATCAGCCCGGCGCGATCGGCGCCAGCGTCGTCACGCCTGCACCCGAGAACTGCTGCACCGGCATCGACACGAGGCGCCCGTGCCCCGTCGTCGCATCGATGATCACCAACTCGCCGCTATGCGAGAACCCGAAGAAGGTCGAGCGCCAATAGCCGAGTCCGTAGAGCGAATGGAACGTGGTGTCGCCGATGATGTTCACTCGCCCCGTGGTGAGGTCGATGGTCGCGAGTGCATCGGTGTCGGTCGCCGAGCGTCGCACCGTCGCATACGTGGCAGCGCCCGCGATGGAGACGAAATCGCCGCTGAGTTGATAGCTGTTCTGCAACGTGCCGAGCCGCGTCGACTGACCGTCGGTCGTCGAGATGCGGTAGTACGTCCCGTCTGCGGTCCCGCCGACGAGCACCTCGTTAACCGGATCGAGCACGCCGGCGGGGACGAACGTGAGTCCCACGAACTGGGTCGTCGTGCCGGGCAGCGTGGTGACGAACGTGCACGCAGCGGTGTGCGGATCGATGCGATAGAGCGCGTTCTGCGTCGTTCCCATGATCACGCCCGTCGCGTCGATCGCGATGTCCGTCATCGTGTGGTTGTTCGTGTCGCCCGAAGGAAATGCGAACGTGCCGACTGTCGCAAACGCAGGCGGCGTCATGTGCGGATCGACCGCGTACAGCTCGGTGTTCGAATGCGCGTACACGATCGTCATGTCCGGCCCCGGTCCCGAGTCGACGATCGGAATCGTTCGATCGGCGGGCGCATCGGTCGCGTCTGTTGCATCGGTCGCGAACGCGTCGGCAGACACGTTGTCGCTGCCGATTGCGTCTGCCGGGGTGTTGGCGTCGAGGAAGCCGCGCGCAGGCGAGCACGCGGTGGCAAGGGCGACGATGGAGAGAGCGAGCGAAGAAATGCGCATCGATGGTTCACCGTACGCGCAGTGCGATGGGCGCGTTCTGCAGCGAACCTAGGCGACCGGGCGCGCGCTGTAAACGACCGTGCGCGTGCGATTCAGGTGCGCCAGTCAGGCGTCCACGCCGGATACGCGTGCTTGACCTCGCTGTAGCGCTGCATCCAGTCCGGCAGAGGTTCGTCGGCGAGCTGCGCGGCGAGTCGGTCGAGAAATGCGTGCGTTCCCGGCGCAAATCCGAGCGCGGTGCCCTTCGTGAGCCGGCGATGCGTGAGCGTGAGCTGCGTTCCGCCGGCGACCGGCGCGAGTTCCCAGCGCACGATCGACTTCTCGCCTTGCGGCAATTCGGTACGCGGGTCGGCGTTCCATTCGTACTCGTACACTCGCGGCGGATCCCACGTGAGGATCTTGCCCGTCCACTGGAACGCGGCGGGCCCGCTGACCATCTGAACCGATCCGTTCGGCCGGCCGTCGATCGTCGCCGCGGTCATGGACCACTTCTTC
>CBIHQZ010000016.1:0-18593 GCA_966212315.1 uncultured Myxococcales bacterium | reverse complement strand
TGGCGTGATTCGAGCGTCGGGAACATTCGAGCGCTGGGAACGACACGCCCCCGATCGAACATCGCGATGCCATGGGCCCTGCCGCTACGCGCGCCTCGCATCGGACACGCGCATCGACGGCGCTCTCCTCGTGCTGACGCCGCAGCCACGACGTGGACGGGATCTCCAACCACGCCACCATCGTCCGAGCCCCTCTTTCGACGACGCCAGCGTTCGCGCTAGTCGCAGTGGCGTCGGAGGGAGAGGGACGCGCGGCAGCGGGGGTGAGGTCGGACGTCAGCGCGGGAGACCGGAGATGGGCATCGGCTGTGAGCCGATCGACGAACCACCGTTGATCTGCACTGGCGGAATGCCCGCACCCGCACCGGGACCACCCGGCGCACCGTACGGATCGCGCGGACCGGTCGGTGCCGCTGGCGCCGCAGCACCGCCACCACCCGCGCCCGCACCTGCGCTCGAAGGCACAACGCGCGTCTCGCCCTGCGGGCCGGTCTGGATCACCACCGTGGTGGGCTGCGCGGGTTGCGCGGGCTGAGGCGGAACGACTTGCGTGTACGACTGCACGTACGTCGCCCCGCCCGGCGGAACACGCGCCGCACCACCCGCACCACCCTGCGCTTGCGGAATGGCGCCCGGAAGAAACGGCGTGTTGCCGAGCCCCGGAATGGTCGGAATCTGCGGCGTCGTGCCGCCCTGATCGGGCTCGCGCGTCGAGTTGCCAGCGGCCGAGAGACTGAGCACTCGCTCGGCACGGCCGCCGGTGGGATTCAGTCGATCCTCGCGCTCGAAGACGACCTCGCCCGGAACCTCGGTGAGATTGTTGTCGGCGTCACGCGAGACGCGACTCCCGACGATGCGCGCCACGCGCCACGGCACTTGATGCGGCATCAAGCCATCGCCGCCCGCGACAGTCTCGGGCCGGCCGACGTACTCGCCACGACGGATGATCGTGCCGCGTCCGGTCGAATCGACGACCATCGCGTACGGGCTGTCGGTCCCGAGAATCACGGCGACCAGTTGCAACGACTCGAGCGCGTGCTCGCGAAGCTTGATCGCGTGCTCGTCGACCTGCACCACCGGGCCCTGCGGGATGAACTCGCGCGCGAAACTGCGGAACGGATCGCGCGTGCGATCGCTCTCGGTGAAGTCGGTTTCGGTGAGCGGCAACGGCGGGGGACGATTGTCGTGCGCTGTCGCACTCGCGCCGGGCGCCGCACGTGCGTTCGGTCCCGATGCGGGTGCATCGTTCGCTTGCGCTGCCTCACGATCGGCGCGGTCGGTGCGTGAAGCGCCTCGAGTCGGCGCCGGCGGCGGATTGTCGCTGCAACCTGCGAGGGCGATGGGCGCCGCGCATGCGATCGCCAGCAGCGCCCCGAGTGCGATGCGTCGTGCTGTGCGATTCATCGACGACCCCCTGCCGCAGCGGCGCGCGGAGGCGGCGCACGATGCGCAGCTTGTTCCTCTTCGTTGAGCGAGCGGAACGTCGTCGCGAGAACATGCGCGTGCAACGTGACCTGACCGTCGTGATCGGTCGGGGTCTCGAGCTGGATGTTCTCCATGTTGATCACGCGCGGCAGTTGCGAGACGGCGCGGAAGAACCGCGCGAGCGCGAGATACGTCCCGGTGACCTGGAGCCGCACCGGCACGCGCACGTAGTACTGCTCGGCGTGCTCGTCGACCGGCTCGATCAAGAGAATCTGCAGCCCGGAAGACTCCGCGAGCGTGTTGATGCTCCGCATGAATCCCGGGATGTCCGCCGAGTCGGGGAGAATGCGCTGCAGGTCGCGAGCATGAGAGCGCGATCGCTCGAGATCCGCGACATCGTCGTTGTACTGCCGCTCGTCGGTCCGCGCGCGACGGAGATTCGTGGCCACGGTGCGACTGCGCGCCTGCTCGCGCGTGAGGTCCTCGGCGAGCGGGCTGTAGAGCAACAGGAAGTAGAGCGTGAGCAGCGCGATGACCATCAGCACGACCGCTGCTGCAATGGTCGCCGGCGTGAGCTGCGACGCGAGCGAGCCGGCGGCGGGCTTGGCAGGTGCTCTGGCGGGAGGTGCCATGGCTAGTACCTCACCTTCGCGGCGATCCGGAATCGCTGCACCGTGATCTTCGTGTCCGCGTCGGTCGAGCCTTCGGAGCGTTCGAGGCGAACCTGTTCGAAGTACTGCGACAGCATCATGCGTCGCATGAACTCACCCACGTCGTCGGGCGTGCGGCCCTCGCCCTCCATCGCGACGTTTCGATTCTCTTCGGTGAACCGCTGAACCCACAGGCGATGCGGATCCCACGTGGTGTTGTACATCTGGGTCGGGTTCTCGCGCTGCACGCGATCGAGCACGCTCGGATCGCTGGAGGGACGGCCGCCCGGCGAGAGCAAGTGAGACAGTTCCACCAGCATCGAGGTCGGCCCGGTGCGTGCGCCTTCGAGGTGCGAGATGGCTTCCTCGCGCGCGTGGATCTCGGCGAGTTCGGAGCGAACGCGTTCGTGATCGGAGATGCGCGCACGGATCTGCCGCACCTGCTGGTCCTGGGCGTTGTTCTGCGCGCGGACGACGTCGACTTCGTTGGCCTTCGACGAGTGGAAGAGAAACAGCCCGGCGACGACGAGGATGAGCGACCCGCCCATCGCGATCGCGAGGGTGCGCGTCGCGTCGGTCGTCGTCGGCCCGGTGTCTCGCCGCTGACTCGGAAGGAGATTGATTTTCAGCATCAGCGCTTCTCCCGATCGCGCCGCAACGCGAGTCCGAGCGCAACGGTCGACTGTGCCGCGCGGAGCCGCACCAGATCTTGCGACACGTCTTTCGGATCGATCGCGATGTTCTTGAATGCGTCGAGCGTCTCGACTTGCGAGTGCGCACGACGCGCGATCGCCTGGCCGAGTTCGGCGAGGTTGCTCGAGCCGCCGGTGACGTAGACCTTCTGGATCTCGCGCTCGCCCGAAGTCGCGAGATAGAAATCGAGCGACCGCTGGATCTCGCCCGCGAGTCCTTCGACCACTTGCCGCACGATGCGCGGCACTTCCGCCGGAACCACCGCACCCGCCTGCGGACCACCGACGCCGCCGGTCTTGTACAGCTCGGCCTCTTCGTACGAGATCCCGAGTTGCTTCTGGATCTCTTCGGTGAGCCCGTTGCCGCCGTTGGCGATGTCGCGCGTGAAGGCCGGCACGCCGCCGTTGAGAATGTTGATGGTGGTGAGCGTCGCGCCCACGTTGATCAACGCGATCGTGCCTTCGCTCGGAAGCCCGTAGTTCTCTTCGAACACGTTCTGCACGGTGAACGCATCGACGTCGATCACCTGCGGACGGAGCTTCGCTTCCTTCGCGATCTGCGCGGTGTCCGCGAGTTCGTCCTTCTTCGCGGCCACGAGAAGCACGTCCATCTGCCCTTGCTCGGGGCGGCGGCGCAGCACTTCGTAGTCGATCTGCACGTCCTTGATGTCGAACGGAATCTGCTGCTCGGCTTCCCAGCCGATCTGCTCGGCGAGTTCTCCGGCGGTCATCATCGGCAGCGTGATGCGCTTGATGATCACCGAGTGCCCGGAGACCGAGAGCGCCACGTCGCGGCGTCGCACCTTGTGTTCACTGAACAGCCGATTGAGCGCTTCCACGATCACGGACTGATTCATCACGTGACCATCGACGATGGTCTGTGGCGGCAGCGGCTGGAACCCGAACTTCACGAGCGTCCGCTTGCCGCGAACGTCCTTGAGCTGGCAGAGCTTGATTGCGCTCGAACCGATGTCTACGCCGACGAGGTACTGGCCCTCAGACATGCTTCCTCGCACGCGCCGGAGGATGTCCGGACGGGTGTCGGGCGAATTGAAGCATCCCCAAATGACGAGATCAAAAAGTACGCAGTTTCTTCCAGCCGGCGCATCACGGGGCGAGCGCGTCGGAGGCGAACAAGATCCGCGTGCCATCGTCGTGGTTCGGGGTGCATGCCGGGAAACACCGGCGAAACCGCTCGATCGCGCGGCTTGACCGCCATGATCCGAGCGCGGTAGCGGTGTCGGCCGCTCGCATGCTGGTTCGCCCCCTCCCCGCGTGGATCCTCGCCGTCGTGATGGCCGTCGCAGTTTTCGCGAGCACGCGGGACGTCGTCGCGCAGGACGCGAGCGATCGCGTGTATGTGGTCGCGCACGGCGATTCGATCTCGACGATCGCGCAGCACCTGGGGGTGAGCACGAGGGCACTCGCGGAGCGCAATCATCTCGACCCGCCGTACGCATTGCGCGTCGGACGACGGCTGCGGCTTCCCGACGGAGTCGAAACCACTGCGCTGCGCGGACTGCCGCTACGCGATGGAGCGACTGTCGGCGCGACGACTTCGGCGCGATCGGGCGGACACACGCCGGCGAACGGTCGCTACGCTCGCCCGCGCAACCCCGGGTTCGTGCGGTTCGTGCGCGAATACAACGACGAGCACATGAGCCTGAACCTTCGGCGCATCACGCCCACCGTGCGGCGCCGGATGGAGAACTTCCTGCGGTTCACCGACGGACGACATCACCCGATGAATCCGCGACTGCTGCGACAGATCGCGATCGTCAGCGATCACTTCGGTGGCCGACCGCTTCACGTCGTCTCGGGGTTCCGGCCGTTTCGTCACGGACAATGGACCGCGCATTCGAATCACAACGTAGGCGCCGCGATGGACTTCCGCATCGAAGGCGTGTCGAACCGGATGCTGCGCGACTTCTGCCGCACGCTCCCGCAAACGGGATGCGGGTTCTATCCGCGCTCGGTCTTCGTCCACATGGACGTGCGCGAAGAGAGCGCGACGTGGGTCGACTGGTCGCGTCCGGGACAACGCCCGATGTATGGCCGCGAAGACCGCCCGCCCGGCGATCATCCCCACGGCTCGGCCGTAGCACACGAAGAGCCCGCGCCCGCCGGAGCCGATGAAAGTGTGGACGACGTCGCCGCCGACGATCAGCACGTGCGCACGGCGACGCCCTCACCCGACGATGAAACCGACGAGCACGCCCCGACGGCAGCCGCGCCGAACGAACCGGCGAACGGCACGGCCGGGACGCAGTAGCGAGGGTCAGGTCGCGCGGTAGTGACCGCGAACCTTGGTGCCGTCGGAGCGGCTGTATCCGCCGACCCAGACGCGTTCGCGCGTGCCGGCCTTGGGTCGCTTCGTGGTGTCGCTGTGCGAGTACTTGTTGCTACGCGAGCGAGCCGCGCCCTTCTTGCGCACGCCGGCGCGTTCGAGCTTCCAGCTGCGTCCGGATTGACCACGTGCCATCGAATGCCTCCTCGGATCTGCGCGCTAGTGCATCGACTCGCGCGTCACTTCGAATCGGTGCAATCGAGAGACCACCTCGCGCGGCGAACGTGGTGAGTGCCGGGCGTGATCAGAGACGCGAGATCGGCCCGCCACGATCGCGCGTGCGACGTGCGGCGACCATTGCGAGCGCGAGCGCGATCCATTCGAGATGGCGCGCGCGATGGCTCGGCAACGCACCGGGCACGGTGCAGAAACACGGACCCGCGCGGCCTTCGAGCAACAGGCTCTGGCCACCATCCGGGAGCGTCACCATCACGTTGTCCGGCGGTCCGACCTGCCCGTTGCGAATCGAGAAGATCCAACGTCCGGGCACATCGACGTTCGAAGTGCGGCACACGTCGAGAATGCCCATCGTGCGCGAGCCGGGGAGCGTGAAGAAATTCACGCGATCGCCGGCGTCGAAACCGGCCTGCGCGGGGACGCCGCCGAAACCGTTCATGCCCTGGCTCGCGTCGCCGGTGGTCCACTCGCAGCGCGCGTAACGGAACTCGGCGTCGAAATCTCCAGGGGCGATTTCGCTGCGATCGGTGACGATGAGCTGGAAGTCGTTTCGCTTGTCGTCGTGGATGTTGAAGTAGCCGACGTTGTGCCACGTGACGACGAGGCGGCCGCGCGAGAGTGACCAGAACACGCCATTTGCGCCGGGAAAACCGGGGCCGCGCGTGTCCACGTCACCCCACCACGGTGCGATCATCGGTTGATTCGCGACCGGGAATGGCGCGGGGGTGAAGGTTCCCAGACGTTGCTGGAACGTGATGTTGCCGTTGTTGTTGACGAACATCGCGCGGAACGAGCCCGCGTAGAAATGCAGGCCCGACGGGAAGAACGGGCCGATGTCGATGCGCTCGGTGGACCCGTCGTCGTTGGATTCGAGAACGCCGGTGCCGAAGTTCGCGGGGCCGCCGAGTCCATCGAGGAGAGGAAAGGCCTGCGCCGAGGGCGTGACGGCAACGGCGCCGATCGCGAGCGCGACGAGCGCGGGAAGCAATGTGCGGCGTGAAAGCATGGTGGTCAGTCGATCACGCGGTCCGAGGTCGAGCAAACGGATGCGTGGTTCGACAGGCTCATCATGAGGACTGCCCGCGCGTGCTCACTCGCCGAACGCGTCGCTCGCGCCTGCATCGGCGAGGCCCGCTTCGGGTGGCGTCGAGGTGTCGGTGCCGGTTGCATCGCGCGTGACGACGTCGCGACACGGGATGTCGAGCAGCGTTCCCGGATCGCATACGAAGTTGATGCACGCGATCACGTTGCCGCATGCGGGCGCGGGATTGCAGTCTTCGTACGTCGCGCAGTTGCCGACCACGCCGGCGTCGGGATAGCCGCCGTCACGACACGCCACGACCGTGGTGGTGTCCGAGCAGAACCCCGCTACGCACTGTCGAATCGTTCCGCAGGTCGCACCCGATGCATTGCACTGCGCTGCGCTGTTGCACATCGTTCCGCCGTCCCGCGCGGCCTCGGTCATCGGGGGACATGCGCTCATGGTCAGCGCGAGCGCGGAGAGCAGTGCAACGATCGCGGGGCGGCGTCGATTCATGATGGCTCGCGCAGCATAGCATCGCGATTCGCCACGATGCCGGAGTGCGGTCGGGTGCGGATCGGCGTCACGTCGATATCACAGATCGGGATCGGTGGGTCCCGCGTCGTCGGCGGGTTCGTCACCAGCGTCGTCGGCAGGTTCGTCGCCCGCATCCGCGGTTACGTCGTCGACCGATGCGTCGGTCGAAGTGTCCTCGACGGTGGCGTCGATCGCGGTGTCTTCGATCGTCGCGTCGGTCGCGTCGATGGCGGGCGCATCGCTGCTCGAAGCATCGCTGCTCGGAATCTCGCAGAGTGCGCCGTCGGCGTGGTGCGCGTCGGGGTAGTACATCCCCGTCGCCGAATCGATGAGGCCCTGGCAATCATCGACGGGGGGCGAGCCAACGTCGGACGCCACGTCGAATGCCGACGCGTCGTTCGCATACGCTGAATCGCTGCTCGAGGCATCCGACGCACGCGAGGCGTCGCCACCCTGCGACGAAGGCGGATGGAAGATCGGCCGGAACAAGCATCCCGGTGCAGCCAGGACGGCGACAACGAAAAGCCAGCGGGCTCGATCACGGCGGGGACGCATAGGGGGCTTCGGGCATGATGCACGGTGCGGGCCGCCCGGGAAAGACCGCGTTTTTCACGCACGGCGCCGCGATCGAACCGCACCGGAGCGCGCGCAACACCCTCCGACGGGCACAGGCTGGCACATCGCGAAGGGTCGTCAGCGCGCCGGGGTCATCGAACGGAGCACGAACGTCGCGAGGGGGCCGAAGCGCTCGTCGCGATGACCGATGTGCCCGAACGGCGTGGGCGCGAACACGTGATCGATGCCATGCGAAGTGAGCGCTGCGTCGAATCGTTCGGCGGGGCGAAACAAGTCGAAGTCGTCCTCGCGACCCGACGTGATGTAGATGCGCGTCGCGAGTCGTCGTGCGCGTGCGAGACCCTGCGGGTCGTCGAGCCACGTGATGGGACTCTGCGCGAGCCATCGAGCCCACACGTCGCGATCGAGCACGCCGGTCGCGAGGTCCATCGGCCATCGCACTCCGTTGTGCGAGTGATCGTCGGGCGACCATTCGTTCGCATAACTCAGAAGCTGCCCCGCGCCGCCGAGCGTGTCTTCGAGACGCGTCCACGCGAGCCACAACGGACGGACGTGCGCGCCATCGTCGTCGAGCATCCACGTGGCGATATCCAATGCGTCCGGCGATGAAGCTCCGACAGTGCCGAACACGTCGGGATGGTGCATCGCGAGTGACAATGCATTGAAGCCGCCGGTCGAGTGCCCCGCGATCGCACGCGCCGCACTGGTCGCGATGGTACGGAAGCGGGTGTCGATCGCGCGCGGCACGGTGACCGTCGAGAAGTGGTCCCACTGACCGACGCGCGGTGAGTCGGTGAGATAGCTGCTCCCGACGTTGGTTCGCGTGTCGACACCGACCACGATCGCCTCGCGGCCGGTCTGCGCCATCGCGTGATCGAGAACGGTGCGAACGCCGAGCGGCGTCGTGTCGTCGCCCATCAGTCCCGGGTACCAGTACACCACCGGATAGCGCCTACGCGGTTGCGACGCGTAGCTCGCGGGGAGAATCACGCACAGACGTCGATGGGTGTCGTTGCCGAGCGTGCCCGCGATCTCGGGCGCATCGAGTTCGATCGCTTCGACCCGCTCGCCTTCACAGGGATGCGGCTCTTCGACGGGCGCGCGACGGAGCGCGAGTTCGATGGCAGCGCGTCCGGTTGCATCGACGGTCGCGGACTGCGCGGCGAAGAACGTGCCCGCGCCCGAACCGAGCATCGCGTGGAAGAGATCGCCGCGAGTGTCGACGAATCCCGCCACGAGATATTCGCCCGGCGGTACCTCGAAGGCGATGTCGACCGGAGCCGACGAAGCGGCGATGTCCACCGGCCTCGCGATCGCGCGGGAGACGAACGACGCGATCGGCCGCAGCGAAGTGCCCGATTCGAGCGACTGCCATTCGTCGCGCGTGTAGTAGCCGACCACGAGCGTTGCGTGCGGAGCATCGGGCGTGTGCGGAAGCGCGACGTGAACGCGCAATGCAGGGGGCGGCGCGCTGGAGGAAGGCGGGCTCGACGAAGCGGTCGCGGACCAGAGTTGCGCTTCCGTCGTCTGCGTCGTCGCGTGGCGCGCGGGTGCGCCGCATCCGAGCCCGAACGAACCGACCAGTACGAAGAACGCGCCACGCATCGCGATCGAGATCACTCTTCGCCCTCTTCGAGCAGCCCGTACTCTTTGAGGCGCCGATAGAGCGTGCGACGCGGCATGCCGAGCACCGTCGCAGCGCGCACCTTGTTCCAGTTCACCTGCTCGAGTGCATCGATGATGCGTTGCCGCTCGGCTGCCTTGCGAACCTTCACCGGCGACGCGCTCTTGGTGGTCGCGTGTCCATTCGAAGGCGTGGCCGCGGGCGGAGGGATCGATCCGGCACGCGAGGTCTCGGTGGCGAGTGCATCCGCTTCGATCACGTCGCCTTCGGCGAGCACCGCGGCGCTCTCGAGTGCGTGCTTCAGTTGTCGCACGTTGCCCGGCCACTGCGCGTGCACCAGGCGCGCGAGGGCCTCACGCGAGAGGCGCTTGCGCGACACGCCGTGGTCGTTGGCGATCTGCGCGAGGAAGTGACTCGCGAGCGCGGGGACGTCGTCGGCGCGCGTGCGCAGCGCGGGCAGGCGCAGGGTTACGACCGAGAGACGGTAGTAAAGATCCTCGCGGAATCGCCCTTCGCGCACGAGTTCCTCGAGGACGCGATTGCTCGCCGCGAGCACACGCACGTCGACCGGTTCCTCGCGTTCGCCGCCGACCGGACGCACGCGCTTCTCTTGCAGCACGCGCAGCAACTCGACCTGCATCTTCGGCGACATCTCGGACATCTCGTCGAGCAACAGCGTGCCGCCGTGCGCGGTGGCGATGAGTCCGCGACGGTCACGATCGGCGCCGGTGAAAGCGCCCTTCACGTGCCCGAACAATTCGCTCTCGAGCAGCGTCTCGGGAATCGCGCCGCAGTGCACCACCACGAACGGACCCTTCGCGCGCGCGCTGCCGTTGTGAATCGCCCGCGCGATCATTTCCTTGCCGGTGCCGCTCTCGCCTTCGATCACCACCGGCACGTCGGTGTCGCGCACGCGTTCGATGATGGCGAACACTTTGCGCATCGCCGCACTCTGACCGACGAGGCCCTGCATCCCCGCGCGCGATTGCAATGCTTCCTGCGCGCGCGCGAGCGAAGCCTTGGTGACCTCGAGTTCCTGCGTGCGCACCTGGAGCAGCGTCGCGATTTCGGACTGCGCTGCTTCGAGCTGTTCGCTTCGCGCTTTCAATTGCTCGACGAGTCGCGCGTGTTCGACCGCGATCGCAGCTTGCTCCGCGAATGCCTTCATCAACGCGAGGTCCGCCGTGGACCACACCGTTCGGCGGCGGCGGTTCTCGACGTACATCACGCCGAGCGTTCGTCCGCGCGCGCGCAACGGCACCGCGGCGACCGCAGTGATCGCGAGTTCGTGCACCGAGCGAAAATCCGCGAAGCGCGCATCGCCGCGCGCGTTGTGGGTGCTCACCGCTTCGCCGTCGATCAACACGGTCTCTGCGATCGAACGCGAGAAGCCGTCGTCCGGACCGTCGTCGCCGCTCCCCATTCCGCAGCGCGCCGCGGTCGCGAGCGAGCCGTCGGCACCGACCAGGAGCACCGCGCCGCGTTCGGCGTTGGTGAGTTCCATCGCGCTGCGCACCGCTTGATCGAGCACGCGCTGCACCGTCTGCTCTTCGCCGAGCCGGCGAGACAGATCGAGCAACAACATCAGTCGCTGGTCTTGCGCGATGAGTGTCGGCGCGGCGGCAGCGAACGAAACGCTCACTGCACTTCCGGGCGCCCGTACCGGGGCGGGCGCGCCGTGCCACGAATCCGCGTCGGCTCCGCTCGAACGCAGCGCGACCCGCTCGGGAACGCTCCAGAACGCACTGCGCAGATCGGGCGGGAGAATCGCGGCGGTTTGCTCGAGCACTTCGAGCGCGCGTTCACGATCGCGTCGCGCGTGGATCTCGGCACCCATGGCGCGATGGACGTCGGCTCGCACCGCCAGCGCGCGCGCGAGCGATTCCCACTGATGTTCCTTCTCCGCCGCGGTCACCGCTTCGCCGAGAAGCTTCTGCGCGCCGCGTGAGTCGCCACGACCGAGAAGAATGCGGGCGTCGAGCGCGAGGACGCGGGCGTGCATGTCGCCAGGCATCTCGCCAAGCGTGCTGCGTGCATGGGCGATTCGTTCGGACGCGCGCATCGCATCGCCGTCGGCGTTGCGGGCCAGCAGCACATCGGCGATGTCGAGATCGACCTCGGCGATCCCTTCGGCGGAACCCATCGCGGAAAAACTCTCGCGCGCTTCGGCGAGCAGCCCGAGCCCCACGTCGGCATCACCGAGTCGCGCGCGGACCACACCCATCATGCCCGTCGCACTCACGAGTATTTCGCGCACGCCGAGCGCGCGTGCCTGCGACATCACCGCGTCGAGTTCGACCCGCGCGCGTTCGAGCGAACCGAGACGCACCAGATCGCCGGCGGTGTTCAATCGCGCCGCGAGACCGAGATGCGCATCACCGGCACGGGCCGCGAGTCGAGCAGCGGCCGCGAAGTGTTCGAGGGCCGACGCGAGGTCGCCCGATTGATCGAGCAGCGCGCCGAGATTGAGTCGCGCCGATGCCATGGCGTGGATGTCGCCGGCCTTGCGCGCCCGTTCCAGTGTTCGCTCGTAGAGTTCACGCGCCTGCTCGGTCTCGCCCCGACGCGCTCGCACGATCGCAAGGAAGGCGAGCACGCGTGCTTCGTCGCGCGGTTCATCGAGCGACGCATAGAGCGCGCGAGCGGCTTCGAGTTGCTGCACGGCCTCGGCTTGATCACCGAGGTAGCTTTTCGCGAGTCCGAGACATCCGAGCAATCGCGCGCGCACGCTCGGTTTCACCGCGCGGGCGAGGCCGTTTTCACACCGCGCCGCCGCGTCGCCGTAGCGTCCCGCGCGCACGTCGATCCAGGCGAGTTCGGCGAGAAACTGCCCGGCCAGATTGCCGTCGCGCGCTTCGTCGAGACCGCCGGCTTGCACGGCTGCAGCGGTCGCGAGATCGCCGCTGTCGAGCAGCCAGCGCCCGGCGAGAATTCGCGCCTGTGATGCGATCTCGGGATCGCGGTCGTCGAAGAGTCCGCGCGCGAGGACGAGCGCTTCGGTGGTCTCGCCCGCACGCGCGAGGAGTTCGGCTTCATCGAGTCGCCGTCGCGGCGTCGCACCGGCGGGATCGAGCCGACGCTGCATCGAGAGGAGCCGACCCGCGATCGCGGGTAGACCGGCGCGGCGGAGATCATCGACCGCCCCTTCGATCCATCGTGCCGACTCGCTCGCGTCACCGGCGCGAATCCATGCTTCGGCCCGCGCCGCATCCGTAGCAGGCGCTTCGGTGAGTCGCTGCGCTGCGCGTCGCAACCAGTTCGCGCGGGTCGTTTCGTCGAGTTCGTCGAGCAACGCGTCCGCGATGCCGTCGCGCACGAATGCGAAGCGGCCATCGGCGAGGCGCTGGATCGCGCCATCGCGTCGCGCGTCGTCGACGTTCGCATCGGGCGCCAACGCGAGGAGGTCTTCACGCCGCGCCGGCGATCCGAATGCAGCAAGCGCAACGCACGCGGCCCGCGCACTCGGCGCGAGTGATGCGACTCGGCGTAAGGCCATGTCGCGCGCGCGGGCAGGCAACTGAACATGCTGTACGTCGGCCGCGGTAACCAACCCCGCCGCCGCGAGTGCGCGCAGCAGTTCGGTCACGACCATCGGTGAACCACCCGAACGCGCGTGCACGGCGTCGACGACGGATGGCTCCACTGCGCCGAGTAACTGCGCGCAGAGCGCTTCGACCGCCGCGCGATCGAGCGGTGCGAGTTCGACACTGGTTGTCGCACCCACGCGCTCGAGCCGCGCCACGCTCTCGCCCGACGCCACGACGAGCAATGGATCGAACGGATCGATCGAGTACGCGAGTGCACGCAGCTGTGCCGCGAAGGCAGGATCCGCGTGATCGACGTCGTCCGCGAGCACCAGCAGCGGGGCCTTCGACGCCGCCGTTCGCAGTGCGGCAACGAGCGCATCGTCACCCTCGCCCACCGCTTCGCCCGCAAGAATCTCGGCGCCTCGACGCAGTCTTCGGGCAGGAGCCTCACCGGCCGCACCCGCGATCGAGAGCACCTGCACGCCGCGCAACTGCGCGCGCCAGGTGAGTTCACGAAGCAACGTCGAACGCCCGGAGCCTTCGTCACCGACCAGCGCCACCGCGCTGACTCCGCCTTCGCGGCGCACCAGACGACGGGCCACGTGTTCGATCAGCGTGCCGAGTTCGTGCTCGCGTCCTTCCGGGCGGAGCACCACGCGTGCCGGCGTGCTGGTGCCGCGAGATGCATCGTGCGTGAGCGCGGCGAGGAAGTCGTCGGCCGTTCCGTAGCGCTGGGCGGGATCTTCGTGTGTGCCGCGCGTCGCTACCTCGAAGAGCGCACGCAGCGCAGGATCCGCGGTGATTCGTGCATGCGGCGCATCGCCGGCGCGTTCGACGCCGAGCACCACTGCGAGCGAGGCCGCGAGCGCGAAGAGATCCGCGCGCGGGTCGGGAGCCAGCGCATGCCCCGCCATCATCTGATCGCGCCGTTCGGGCGGCATGAACGCAAGCGTTCCGCCTCGCACGCGTTCTGCGCCGCCGAGAGCGCCGTGCGCGAGACCGAAATCGATGAGCACCGGAAGCTCGGTCCCGCGCGTGACGATGATGTTCGCGGGCTTCAGATCACCGTGCACGACCCCGAGCCGGTGCAGCGCGCGCAAGGTCTCCGCAGCCGATGCGAAGAGAGACACGATGCGATCGGCGCGCGGCGTGGCGTCTTCCGCGAGGGCCCGATCGAGCGGCACGCCGTCGATGAATTCACGCGTGAAAAAAGGGCCACCCGGATCTTCGCTGTCCGCCTCGGCGAGGCCGAAATCGAACACGCGCGCGATCGTCGGGAGATCGAGCTGCGCGAGCACCTGGAACTCGTTCACCAACCACTGGCCGAGTCCCGATTGCGCGTTCGCGTGCAGGCGTTTGAGAACCATGGTCGCGTCGTCCGCGAGACGATCGCGAACGAGATAAACCCCGCCACCGCCCCCTTCGCCGACGCGCCGCTCGAGCCGATATCGATCCGCCAGCCGCATTCGTGGCCGGCATGATACCCAGACGATACGTCGCGCGGCACGTGTTCTCGCCCGACCGACGCCACCGCGTGAAACACGGTCCCCTCGTACTTCTCGTTCTGCTCGTGGTGCTCGCCGGCGCACTCGCGGGCCGGCATCTGCTCGCATCGCTCGACGACGCGAACACCGACGTCCTCGCCGTGCTCCACGCCAACGCGGATCCACTGACCGCCGCGCCTTCGCCGCCCCCGATCGTACGGCGCATGGTGATCGTGTTGATCGACGGACTCGGCGCCGATGCCTTCGAATCGCTCGTCGACGCCGGCGAACTCGGCACCCTCCCCGACTGGCGCGGGATCATCGACGTCGGCGTGCCGTCGCTCTCGCGTCCCGTCTATCACGAGCTGCTCACCGGCGTTCCGCAGAGCGTGAGTGGTGTGCGCAGCAACGCATTCGCGGGCGCCGCACGCGCCGACGGACTGGCAGCCCGCGTGCGCGCCGCCGGTGGATCGGTCGCGTGGGCGCTCGAGGGCGTGACGTGGTTCTCGGATCTGTTCGGCGCCCCCGTCGATGCGCGCTTGTACGGCGCGCGCGTGCGCGACATGGACGCCATGATCGAACTCTACGAAGCAGGCGCCGACCTTCTCGTCTGGCACTTGATCCGTGTCGACATGGCCGGTCACGCGCACGGCGCCGCGAGCGACGAATATCGCGCCGAGGCACGCGATGCCTTCCGCGCGATCCGAACGCTTCGCGATCGCACCATCGCCACCGAGCCCGACGCTGCGCGCACCGTCTGGTTCATCGGCGCCGACCACGGCCACCTCGCGAGCGGAGGGCACGGCGGCCCCGAACCCGCGGTGCGAGAAACCTGCTGGATCGGGCTGTGGCCTTCGCATCCACGCGACCTCGTCATCCTTCCGACCGACGCGCCCGCGACTCGAATGGCTGCCACCTTCGCGCGCGTTCTCGGTGTCGACCCGCCGCGAGAAGCACTCGGCGACGCGCTCCCACTCCCCGACGCCGCACCTCGCAGCAACGCGTTCGTCACGCGCCGCGAGGCCCGCGTTCGAACCGCGTTCGTGCGCGCGAGCGAATCGGCGCGACGCGGTGTCATCGTGCGCAGTGTCGTCGTTTCCATCGTCATCGCGCTCCTCGGATGGCTCTGCGTCGTTCGTTTCGGCGCGCGTTCCACGGCGGCCGCGTTGTGCGTCGTACTCGCGGGGATGCTCTCGTTCGCGCTCCTCGGGCCGGGACTCACGCTCTCGGCCATCCGCACCCATCTGAGTTTTCTCACTCGCAGCGTGCTCTCGATCGCGATCGGCGCCGCCATCGCGTGGGGCTTCGCGCGCGGCGATCGGCGTCGATTCGCGCTCACGATGTCGACCAGCGCATTGCCCTTCATCGCAACGTTCGCGGTCGTCGCCGGGTCGGTCGGTCGTTCGAACGCCGAGCCGCATGTGTGCCTCCTCGCACCGACGGCTGGGCTGGTCCCGACGGGCGTCCTGGTCGGTATCGCCGCGATCGAGCTCGCGCTTCGAATGCGCCGCGCGCGAACGGGAAAGACTGCGCCGGGATTCACGATTCAATCGCCGGAAAGGAAATAGAAAGCGCGATTGAATCTTTCCCCGCGCGCTACGTCCGAGCACAAACGATCGGATACGGCTGGGGTGGTTTCGCGTCGCGAGACGTATCAACGCGTGATTCGACTGAGGGCGTCGAAACAGGCGTTGCGCGGTTCGAGCGAACCACGGAAGATCCCCCGGTCAGTCAGACAAGCGGAGGAGAATCGAATGCGTAAGGGAACCATTCTGAGTGTCGTCGGCCTTGCCGGCGCGTTGGCAGTTTCGGGCTTTGGGAGCCAGGTCGGCGCGCAAGCCGGTCTCGCCATCGGGGGAAATCGTTCGAACTTCGGTCAGCGCCAGGTGACGCCGGGATTCCTCCCGGATCCGATCGACATCCCCGTGGTGTCGGGCGGCGCAATCGACGCGCGTGGTCTCGGTCTCGGACCGGGCTGCGTCGGCTACGTGACGCGTCAGCCTGACTTCATCGTGCGTCTCGCCGGCAACTCGTCGTCGCTTCGCATGTACGTGACGTCGCAGGCGGACACCACGCTGATCGTCAACACGGCGACCTCGCAGTGGCGCTGCAACGACGACTCGTACGGCGGCACGAACCCGAGCGTCGACCTCCCGGGTTCGACCGCGGGTCAGTACGACATCTGGATCGGCTCGTACCAGAGCGGCGTGCAGGCGCGCGGCGTTCTGCACATCACCGAGCTGGCCGGCAACCACCCGTAAGCCGCACGTCGTCCGACGCCAATCGGACGTCGCTCGGTTTCGATCATCGCGCCTCGCGAGCCTCGTGCTCCGGGGCGCGATGGCTTTCTCCCCCTCGAATCGTGATTCGTCCGGCGCGATGCACGACCGATCGAAACCGGCGCGCTGGACGGGGTACGCTCGCGCCAACGAACACCGGAGGCGTCGAGTGAGCTACACGGGTACGCAAGTCTATCTTCCCGCGGACTATTCCGTCGGATCGATCGCAAGCTGGTTCACGCAGAAGCTGCCGCGAGCGCGGATCGAGATCGCGCAGCGCGGAATGCGCGTGCACTTCGACAACGCGGACCTTCGCTTCGCGCTCGACACCGCGCCGACGGTGCGGACGGAAGCGGCGGAGCTGGCGCGCAAGGCACCGGCGAACGTCGGCGCCGCGCTGCGGCTCGCGACGCAGCGACTCGAGATCACGCCGAGCAATCCGTACGCGGATCCGGACGACGTCTACAACGAGCTGCTTCACGCGTTCGAGATCCTCCGCACGATCCCGAACGGGGTCGGGCTGGATCCGTTCGACGGCGCGCTCTACTTCGATCACGGTGCGCCGAGCGCGACGGGCGTGAGCGATGCGAAGGCCGTCGAAGCCAAGGCGATTCCGTCCGAGAAGCCGGTGACGGTAAAGAAGGCCGCCGCGGCGAAGGCTACGGATGTTGCCGCGAAGCCCGCTGCCAAAGCGAAGCCCGCTGCCAAAGCGAGTGCGCCCGCGAAACCGGCCGCGAAGAAGCCGGTTGCGAAGAAGGCGGCGGCAAAGCCTGCTCCGAAAAAACCTGTCGCAAAGAAGAGCGCGCCCGCGAAGCCGGCGGCGAAGAAGCCGATCGCCAAGTCGAAGGCGCCCGCGAAGAAGACCGCTGCGAAGAAAACCGTCACAGCGAAGAAGCCCGCCGCGAAGGCGAAGCGCCGCAAGTAGTCCCCACCGTTGACCGCGATGCTCCGTGCCTTCCTCGCTGCCCTCGCCATCGTCTCGGCATCACTCGTCGCGCACGCGCAGACCACGCCGCCGGTGTTCTCTGCCGATGGGTGGCGAATGCTCCGCTGGCCGATGTCCATCGACGATGCACGCGCGGCGCTCACGGCGTCGCACGTCGCGTTCACGAGTGACGAGCGAACGGGGATGTTTCCGAGGGCGGGAACGCAGTTCGCGGAGGTCTCGTTCTCGACGCTGCTCGCGCACGACGGTGATCGCGACGTGCGCATCGAATACGAGAACCATCACCTCCACGAGGTGCGCGTCATCGCGCGTCGCCCTTCGCGCGCGATCGCCGAGCAAGAGCTGGCGCGGTTGCGGCGCCAATGGGGCGAGCCGGCGTCGCACATCGCCGTTGCCGGGATTGCGCCCGGAGTCGAGTACACGTGGTCCAATGCGACGACGCGCCTCGTGCTCTTCGTCGGGCACGTCAGGGGTTCCGCGGATTGGCTCGCGACGGAGGCCTGGTCGCCAGCGGTACCGTGGCCGTCGTGGCGTTGAGGAATCGATGCACGGGATAAGCTGCCGTCGACCCGTGACCTGCACCACGGTGCATTGACCGCATCACCTCGCGCGACAACCCTCCGCGCACCATGACCATGCGAATCCCCGTCTGGGGACGTGCCCTGCTCCTCACCGACCGCGCCGTTCACTCCGCTGTCCGGCTCGCCGCGTTGCTGCGCACGGAACTGCTGCTCGCGGGGATCGAGCCCGCAGCGC
Source organism: uncultured Myxococcales bacterium (assembly GCA_966212315.1). Taxonomy (GTDB): domain Bacteria; phylum Myxococcota_A; class Polyangia; order Polyangiales; genus CBIHQZ01. The sequence goes on along the minus strand of CBIHQZ010000016.1, from coordinate 552 downwards.
GCGATGCCGTCAACGCTGCGGTGTTCGATGCCGAGGACACGTACGCACCCGGTGGCCCCACGTTCGACCGCGGCTTGTTCGCATGGGAGCGCGCGGCCGTCGCGACGGCGCCGTTTCCATCGCAGGGGCGCGTGCTGCTCGGAGGTGCAGGCGGCGGCCGTGAACTCGCAGGACTCGCGACGCTCGGTTACGAAGTCGTCGCGTTCGAGCCCGCGAGCGCGCTCGCCGAGGCCCTCGCGAGCGTTGCCGCGCAGCACACCGGCACACGTTCACTCCGCGGTTCGTACGCCGACCTCGTGCGCGCGATCCGCGGCGATGGCGGCCCGCTCGGCGCACTGGCGGGAATGCACTTCGACGCGATCGTGCTCGGGTGGGCGAGTCTTTCGCACGTCACACACGCGCCCGATCGACAGGCGCTCTTCGGTGCGTTGCGCACGCTCGCGCCCGCTGCGCCCGTGTTGGTGAGCTACCTGGGTCCCGACGATGACGGCCGCGCCAACGGCCGCGTCGAAGCGCTTCGTGCTCCGGTGCGTCGGCTGCTCGCACGCGCGA
>CBIHQZ010000015.1:0-18680 GCA_966212315.1 uncultured Myxococcales bacterium | reverse complement strand
GTGGGTGGACCTCACCCCGGCTGCCGCCCGCCCCTCCCCCTCCGTCGCGCGCAGTCAGCGCGCGAACCCAGCGCGACGTCGAAAGAGGGGCTAAGTCAGCCGAGGGCGTGAAGCGAGACGAGGCGCAGCAAGACGAGGGCGCAGCAAGACGAAGTTTCGCGCTGCGCCTCCACATCCCCCACGCTTCAGCCCACCGAGCCCCTCTTTCGACGACGCCTGCGCCCAGCGCGCCACGCGTGGGCGTCGGAGGGAGAGGGGCGCGCGGCAGCGGGGGTGAGGTCTCGCACGTCACCGCGCGAGCAACAGGTACTGCTTCACGATGTACCCGTTGGTCTCGCCCGCGGCGCGAGGCCACGGGTACGAACGAATCAGCGCGGTCGCGCGCTCGTTCGGGACGTTGTCGACGCGGCAATCTCCCTCGACGCCGGTGCCGCCTTGGACGTGCACGGTGAATCGGATCGCGTGGAACGGTCGATCCGATGCGCGCTGTCCTTCGGGCAATGCGAGCAATTCGTCCGCGGCGCCGTCGAGTCGTCCCACCAGCTCGGATGCAATGTGTGACGACTGCGCGTCCCAGTCGGGCGGGACTTCGCCGCGTGCGCCGATCGGGCCCGGGTAGAGACGGTAGTTCGCAACGTGCGCGTCGGTCGGCGCGTTGCGCAGTGCGCGCACGAACGGCATCGCGAACGCAACCGACCACTCGCGCACTGCGTGTGCGATCGCTTCGTTGCGATTGCGATCATGCGCGATCGACGTGACGTGAAACGCCGGCTCGCTGCGCCCGTCGATGTCGAGTGAGACAGCAAGCGCAGCCACCGTCGCGTCGTCGCTCACCGCCTCGACCGAATCGATGCCCCCGTGCGCGGTGATCGTGTGATCGAGAACGCGGACGGTCGCTCCATTCGCAACGGCCGTCACGGCTTCGCGCTGGAACGCGTTCGACAACTCGGTCGCGATGTCGTGCGACACCTGCGGGTCATCGGGGATCGCGGGCGCGGCCGGCGCTTGCCGTTGCGGCGATGGACGCGGCGCTTCGCGTTTGCACGCCGAGACGCAAAGCATTGCGGCGACCGCGAGTGATGCGCGCAAGGACGAACGATTCAACCGGGAGAGACTGCGTCGCGTGCTGAGCATGTGAAGCGCGCCGAGGCTCGGGCATCGCATTGCGCGGGTCAATCACGCCGTGGCTTCGCGCGCGCGACGGCGGTAGGGTCGCGGCACCATGCCCGAGACCGATACGCCGCGTTATCCCCTGGTGATCGTCGAGACCACGCCCGACGAGTCGGACGCGATGATCGGCCGCCTCACGATGCTCGGTGCGGAGGGCATCGAGGAGCGCGACGCGACCACGCTTTCGAAAGGCGGCACGCAGGGCGTGACGCTGGTCGCGAGCTTCGCCACGTTCGAAGACGCGCAACGCGCAGCAGAAGACATCGGCGAAGGAGCCCGTGTCGACGAACTGGTCGGCGACGCGTGGCGCGACGCGTGGCGCGAGCACTGGAAGGCGACGCGACTCGGTTCGCGGATCGTCGTGGTGCCGACGTGGGTCGAGTACGAACCCGAGCCGAACGACATCGTGATGCGGCTCGATCCGGGACGCGCATTCGGTACGGGGCAACATGCATCGACGGCGCTCGCATCGGCGGCGGTCGAGAAGCACGTGGCCTCGGGCGTGCGTGATCCGATCATCGATCTCGGATGCGGGTCGGGGATTCTCTCGTTCGTCGCGCTGGTCCTCGGAACGGAGCGCGCGATCGCGTGCGACATCGATCCGGACGCGGTGGCTTCGACGCGTGAGAACGCGGTCCTGCTCGGGCTCGCCGATCGTCTCGATGCACGGGTCGGCGGCGTGGACGCGGTGCCCGAGACGTCGCGCCTGGTCGTTGCGAACATCGAGGCCGCGGTGCTCGTTCCGCTCGCGTCGCAAGTTGCCGCGCGCGTCGCGCCCGGTGGACGACTGGTGTTGTCGGGCATTCTCGAAGCGCAAGAAGACGCAGTTCGCGCCGCGTACGAAGCGGTCGGGCTGCGCTTCGTCGGCGCGGCGGTGCGCGATGGATGGACCTGTCCCGAGTTCGAACGCGTGTCGTGAGTCACGCAGGACGAGTGTTCGTCGGCGAGGACGTCGATCGTTCCGCCGTCACGGTGCGGCTTCCCGACGAGGCCGCGCATCACGTCGGCCGCGCGATCCGCGCGCGTCTGGGCGACACGCTGACGGTGTTCGACGGCGCCGGACACGAGGCCGACGCGGTGATTGTTTCGATGACCCGCGATGCAGTCGACGTGCGCATCGACGATGCCGGATGGCGTGACGGGGTTGGCGCCGATGCGAGCGACGTGACGTGGCTCCAAGGCGTGCCGAAAGGCGACAAGCTCGAGACGATCGTGAAGCAAGCAACCGAACTCGGCGTCGCAGCGATCCGGCCCGTTTTCACCGAACGCGCGATTCCGCGCCCGGGTGGCGCGACGACGCGGATCGAACGGCTTCGCACGATCGCAATCTCGGCGTGCGAGCAATCGCATCGAGCGGCTGTCTCGGTGATCCAGCCCGCCGCGTCGCTCGAACAGGCACTGCGCGACCTGGATCCACGCATCGCGCTTCGCCTGGTCGCGTGGGAAGAAGGCGGCGAACCGTTCGTGCGCACGGTGTCGCTTGCCGCGCCGGGACCGTGCGCAGTGCTCGTAGGGCCCGAGGGTGGACTGTCGGCGCGCGAGGTCGAACTGGCGCTCGCGCACGGCTTCGTCGCGGTCTCACTCGGCCCGCGCATCCTGCGTACGGAAACCGTCGCGCCCGCGCTGCTGGCCGCGCTCTCGGTGCTGCGCGGTGATCTCGGCCACAATGGACAGTGATTCGGCGAGTCTTCCGCAGTGGCCGAGTGCACTGACGCGGCCGTTCGAGTATCCTCCGCCCCGCTAAAAACATGTCTGTTCTCTCCGCCCTCCTCGCTCGCGACCGCGTGGTGTCGCCGCAAAAGATCGACGAAGCGATCCAGCGCCAAGTGATCAACGGCGGAGACTTCGAGACCAATCTCCTCGAGGTCGGCGCCGTCCCCGAAGACACCCTCGCCGGATATTGCGCCGCGGTTCACGACGCCCAGGCGGTCGGCCGCGACGAAGTGTTCGCGGCGAGTCTCTCGGTGCTCGCGCGTCTCTCGAAAGGAACGGCCGAAGCGCTGCGTGTCGTGCCGTTGCGCGCCGAGGACGGGCGCATCGTCGTGGCCGCCGTCGCCCCGTTGGAGCCGGAAGCGTTGCTGCGACTGGAGACGGAGATCGGCTCGGTCGATGTGCGCATCACCACGCCGTTCCGCGTCGCGTGGGCGCTGTGGAAGTACTACGGCATCGAGCTGAGCCCGCGCTTGCAGCGGCTCGGCACGCGCTTGAACACTACCGCGTCGGGTCAGATGGCGGCGGTGAGTCTTCGTCCCGCCAGCGTTCCGCCGGTGCCGGTGCGTCCGTCGCAAGCGCCCCCGGCGCACAACAAGTTGCGCGCGTCGGTGCTCGCGGCCCTTTCGTCGGCGCTCGCGGATGAACGCGACAGCGTGTTGCCGCCCGAGGCGAACGCGGTGCACGAGGGCGTACCGCGACATCCGTCGCTCACCAGCACGCTCGTGTCCGTGCTCACCGGATCGACGGACGCCAACGAGCCGGGGCGATTCTCGGTCGCGCCCGCGCGCGATACCGCGCCGTCCGCAGCGCCCGCTTCGCACGAGCCGCCCACGCCGATCGCGGCGCCCGTCGAACCAGTGGCGCCTGCACCGATCGCAGCGCCCGCGCAGCCCCTCGAAGTCGCTGCGCCGTCCGCGCGCGTTCTGTCATTCGATCAGGCGCACGCGATCGTCGAGAAGGCCGCCGATCGTGACGCGATCCTCGAGGCCGTTCTCGATTTCGCAGCGGCACATGCGGCCTACACGGCGGTGTTCGTGATTCACGGCGACGTCGCCGAGGGTCTCGACTCGCGCGGTGACGGTCTGGATAGCGAGTCGGTCCGAGGCATCGCCGTTCCACTCGATGCGCCCGGTTCGTTCCGCGCGGTTCGTGAACGGAGCGAGCCGGTCATCGGCATGCTCAACCCCAGCGGCACCGATGCACTGATCAAGCAGGACCTCGGCCGGCATGCGGTGAACAACGTGGCCCTGTTGCCGATTCTCATCGGTGGCCGTGTGTCGCTCATCGTGTGGGCCGACCACGGCACCCGCGCCTTGGACCTCACGGGCATCGATCGGTTGTCGCAACTGTGCCTCGAGGCCTCGCGCTCGTTCGAGCGGATCATCGTCGAGCGAAAGAAGCGCCGCAAAGCGAGCGAGACGGCTGCCGCGGCCGCTGCGGCGATCGCGTCGTCGAGCGCGCCGACGGTCACCGCCGCGGATATTCAGCGCCGATTTGCCGAACAGCGTGGCACCGCGATGTTGCAACGGCTGGCGACCAGTTCGGCGCCGCCCGCTGCTTCGACTCCGCCCGATGAAACACCCACGCCGGCGATGCCCTCGAGCCCGCCGCGCGCCCGTTCGCAACCGCCGTTGCCGCGCGAAGAGCCCGACAGCGCGAATCATCAGCGTCTCTCCGAGCGACCGACGAGTGCGACTCGCTTCGCGCGCGGTGGCCGTGTGCCGATCGCGGTCGACGTCATCGGGCCGCTGCCGAGCGCGGGCATCATCCCGTCCGACATCCAGCGCGCGGCGCGTCCGTACGATCCGCGACGCGAGCCCGAAGAGAGCGACACGGGTGCACCACTCGACGACACATCGCGCCTGCTCGCCGAAGTCGTGCGCACCGGGCGCCTGAACGATCACACCGCGAACGAACTGCTCGGCAGCGGCGAACGGGTGCTGCCGACGGTGTTTCGTTACTTTCCCGGGCCGACGCAGATCGATCGTACGAACGCACGCACGCGCCTCCCGCCAGTGCCCGACATCGGGCCGCTGCTGCGACTCGTCGCGATGTTCCGGCAAGCCGCCGGGCCGTATCTGATCGAACAGCTCGATTCGTACGATGCGGAACGCCGCTTCTTCGCGACCGTGTGTCTCGGCGAAGTGATCTTCGCGCCGGCGTTGCAGTCGTTGGTGTCGCGCCTCTTCGACACTGACTATCCGACCGCGACCGTGGCGATCGAGTCACTGCGCGCGTATCGCAAGCTGGCTCTCTACGACGACGCGCTCGCGGGTCTGCGCGAGATTCTTCGCGATGCGAACGCGCCATCGGATCGCCGGCGCACTGCGGCCAACGTACTGGGTGAGCTGCGAGACGTACTTGCCGTTCCCGCGCTGCTCGGCGCGCTCGAAGATCGCGACGGGGCTCTCGGTGGCATCGCGCGGCGTGCGCTCGTCACGATCGCCCGGCAGGACTTCGGTCAGGACGCCGCCGCGTGGCGCGCGTGGTGGGAAGAATCGCGTGCGAAGAATCGCATCGAGTGGCTCATCGACGCGCTTCTCCACAACGACGCGGGGATTCGTCACGACGCGAGCGAAGAACTGAAGAAGATCACCGGCCAGTTCTTCGGGTACTACTTCAACCTTCCGCGACGCGAACGCGAACGGGCGCATCAGCGCTACGTCGAGTGGTGGGAACGCGAGCGACGCTGACGCGGCGACTCCCGCGTCGCTCAGCGCAGATACGTTTCGATTGCGCGAACGGCGTGCTGCGCGGCGGGATCCGTGCAGCGTTCGAGCGCCAGCACGCACATCGCGCGAACGAAGTGGTAGTGCGCCGGCGCGCGTTGCGGCGAGGGGCTCCAAGACCACGCGCGTTCGATCGTGCCGTTCGCGAGCGATTCGTGATCGACGTTCACGCCGTCACGACCCGCCTGGAACCACGCGGGCAACGGACGCGGCGGCATCGACGCTGCGAACCGTTCGAGCGCGTCGGCATTGAGCGTCGTCTCGAACAGCGCGGGCTTGGGCGGCGGCCCGAACGGCGCTGCGACCGCATAACCAGCTGAAGCCATCGCCCATGTCCGTGCGGCCGACGGGAGCACTCGCAACTCGAGCCATCCGCCCGCGTCGATGTCCGTCACCGTGATCGCGAGGTCGTCGTGAAAGCTCGGGTGCAGGGTCACGCGCCACACGCGCGACACGCCTGCGAAGAGCGGATGGTCGAGCGGATGCAACCCCATCAGTTCGCGCCAGTCGTGATCGAACCGCTGCTGTTGTGCATCGAAGGGATTCACACGCCGAGTGAAACATCCGCGCCGCGCGAGTGGAATCTCGAACCCGCCACAGCGCGGCTCAACTTCCGTCGCGAGGCGCCGTTACATCTCTCGGAGCACAGCAAGTCGAATGGGGACCGGAACGTTTCAGCGGCTGACCTTCGGGCTCGTCCCGGTGAGCGCGGATTCGTCCACACGGACGATGCTCACGGATTTCTGCAACGCGCTCGGCGAGAAGCTCGGCACGTTCGTGATGCCGCATCGCGCGCCGTCGCCGCTCGCGCTCGCCTCCGCGTTTCATGCGGGGCGCGTGCACTTCGGTTGGTTCTCGCCGACGCTGCTCGCCACGTCGCCCGCGATTTCCTCCGCGACGCCGCTGGTGCAGTCGGCCCGCGAAGGTCTCGCCGAGTACCACGCAGTGCTCTTCGTGCCGGCCGACTCGCGGATCCGATCGATCGACGATCTCGAAGGCGCGCACGTCGCATGGGTTTCCGAGACGAGCGCGTCGGGATACTTGTTCCCGCGGCATTCGCTCGAACGCCAGGGCATCGACCCGCGTCGCCTGTTCGCGTCCGAGCGCTTCTATCAGTCCTCGGATGCAGCGGCGCGTGCGGTGTTCGACGGCGTCGCGGACGTGGGTGCATCGTTCGCGGTCTATCCGCACGGCGATTCGAAACTTCCGCTCGTGCGTTCGGGATTCGACAAGGCGGCCAATGGCCGCGCGACGCGTGTGATCGACATCTCTGGCCCCATCCCCGCCGACGTCATCGTCGCATCGCGGGGTGTGTCCGGTGAGCTTCGCGCCGCGGCCACTGCGGCACTCCGGCAATTGTGCGCAGATCCGGCGACGGGCCGGTGCGTTCGTGCGCTGTTCGGCGTCGACTCGTTCGAAACCTGCGGGCCGGCCGTCTTGCAGTCGCTCCGACGTTTGCTGGCCACCGGCGCCGAAGCGGACGGATCGCGCGTCGCGCGGCGCATCTGATCGCGCGCGTACCTTTCACGCCGCATCGGGGTCGTGGAACGCCTTCTGCTTCGTCCAAAGCATCCACGGAGGTGCCTCGATGGAGCACGCAAGGACCACACTGACGAGTTGTCTTCTCGTTGCGGCTACGGCATTCACCGCGCTCTCGGGCGGTTGCGTCGTACGGACGGGCTATCGCCACCACGACACGGTCTACGTTCATCGCGCGCACGGCGGCGGACCGGTGCACGGCGCCGTTCACGGTGTTCATTGCATCGAGCACGCGGCCACGTTTCGTGGGTGCGATTGACCTTCGCAACGCGCGCGGAACAGCGCGAACTGTGCGCCGTTTGACACTTCGATCGCCACCCGTCGTCTAGAATCCGCGGATGGCGGGACGGTTCGTGGTGGCAATCACACTGTGCGCGGCGGCGTGTTCCGCGCACCCGTCCGATGCGGGCTCGGTCGATGCGACTGACGTCTCGCGTATCGATGACGACGCGCCGGTCGGGCACTCCTTCACGTACGACTTCGGCGTCACCGACGAACTCGGTCAGCCACTCGCGGATGCGGCGGTGCGAGCCGAACGCCGTGGCCGAGATTTCGAGACGACCACCGGCGACGACGGCTACGCGCACCTCGTACTCGACGACGTCGCTCCATGGGATCTCACCGCCGCCGTGCCCGGGCGCAGCGCCGTGTCGCTCCTCGGCGTCGATGCGACGTCGTCCGCGAGTGTTCCGAATGTGATGTCGCGAGTCGGCGCGCTACCGACCGAAGTCCCGGTGGCGGGGCACTTCGAGAACCAGGCCCCGGGCGCTCAAGTCGACGTCCAGATATCGGGCGGATCGTTCGTGCGCGTGAACGGAAATACGTTCGACGGCGCGTATCTTCTCGACCCGGACAGCATGCTCATCGAAGGCGACGTGCGTGTTGCCGCGACCGCGTACGACGTCACCGGCCGTCCACTCGACCGCGTGATGGTTGTGCTTCCGCGCGACGGAACGGCCCATCGTGACGTGACGCTGCGCTTCCCCGATGTCGCGCCGCCGATCGAGCGCACGACGACGGCAGTGACCTTCCCGACGAGCGGGGTTTTCTCGCGGCGAAACTCGTTTCCGTCGTTCGGTGCGAGCGCGCTGCAGCACTTCGGCTTCAACAATTACGTAGCGATCGGCGCGGCGTCGGACCCGCCATACGAGGGCACGGCGTTCGCGAACTTCGAGACCTTCGGCGGACCGCTCGCTGCGGACGCGTTCGTCGTCTACGGCACCGTGGTGTTCAGCCACTCGATTGCGTTTCAGCTCGTTCACGATCACGCCGACGCGCCCTTCGCGCTCCCCGTTCTCGACGAGTTGCGCGTCGACGGTGAGTCACTCGACACCGTGCAATTCAGCGCGAGCGGCCGCGGATACGCGTTGCTCGGCTTCTTGCTGCTGTCGGACGAAGCCGGCGGTGCGCTCTGGAGCGGGCAGTTCGCGCATCCCGAGCGCGCGGTGTATCGCCAGTTGCCGCACCTGCCATCGTCGGTGTCGATTGCGGCGATCGCACCAGTGATCAGCGCAACGATGCAACTCGCGGCCGTCTCCGACCCGCTTCACCCCGAGGATCTGGCGCACACGATGTGGGGCTTCTTCGCGGCCGATCGGCGCCCGGTTTCGCTCGAGGGTCGATGATGCTGGCACGCTTCACAGTGCTCTTGCTGCTGTTGCTCTGCGGTTGTCGGTGGCAACGGAGCGAACTTCTCGTTGTCGTCGACAGCGACCTCGAATGGGGCTCCGGCCGTCTCGTATCGTCGCTTGTGATCACCGTGCGCACCGGCGGGCCTACAGGCGCTGTTCGACTCGACGCGCACCGGGTCGATCTCGATCGTGCGAATCGCGCTCGCGCGCTTCCGCTCTCGTTCGAAGTGCATCCCATCGGCGACGACCCCGATCGCGTCGCGTGGATCGAAGTGAAAGGCTGCGGCGACGACGGTTGCACGACCAGCGCGCCGATTGCCGTCTCGAGACTCACGACACGCTTTGCTCCCGGCGCGGTACGCACGGTTCGAATGACGCTCGACGCGCGCTGCGAAGGCATCATGTGTCGCGATGGCGCGCAGACGTGTTCGCCGCGCGAGCAGCTGTGCGTGTCGTCCGACGATGGAGTCGGCGGTCGTGGCGCGCTCGGAGATGCAGGCGCTGATGGGCCCGATGCGGCTTCACCGCAGCTCGTCGCGGCCGGTGGGGGCGCGAGCTGCGTCGTTCGTGCGGACGGCACGACACGGTGTGCCGGGGGTCTCGCGTCGAGCAGTGCTGCGCTCGCGTTTCGCGCCGAAGGGAGGTCGCGCAGCGAGTGGACCGATCTGCTCGGCTTCGAGCACGTGAGTCAGCTCGCCATCGGAGACGGCCACGCTTGCGCGTTGCACGACGACGGCCGCGTCTCGTGTCGTGGACGCAACGAATGGGGGCAACTCGGGGACGGCAGCACCGTCGCGCGCGACGATGGCGTGAGTGTCACCGGACTCCGTGATGTCGACTCGATCTCCGGCGGGTTGGATCACAGCTGCGCACTCGAACACGATGGATCGGTCTGGTGCTGGGGACGCGTGATCGATCCCGATGCCTCGCCGACCGTCGAGCGCCGCATCGCGCAGGGGCTGCCGGTACGTGTCGAAGGCGTCGTCGACGCGGTCGAGATCGCATCGGGCGATGAGTTCGATTGCGCGCGGCAGCGTGATCACACCGTCGTCTGCTGGGGAATCGACATCAACGGGCAGCTCGGCGACGGCGGGTCGCGCAGTCACGCCGATGCACGGGCAGTGCTCGATCTCACGAACGCGGTCGGCCTCGCGGCAGGGGCCCGTCACGCATGCGCGCGCCTGCGCGATGGAAGCGTTCGGTGCTGGGGCGAAGGGAGCGACGGCCAGCGCGGCGACGGAAGGCACGACGGATCGTCGATGATCACGACGGTACTCGGCGTGAGCGACGTCGCGCGGCTTGCTGCAGGATCGGGTCACACGTGTGCGCGTGACAGCGTGGGGCGCGTGTCGTGCTGGGGTCGCAACGAACGCGGGCAACTCGGCGACGGAACCGCGCGGAGCAGCGAGACGCCGCATTCGGTCGATGCGCCCGGCGTCGTCGTCGATCTCGTGGCAGGTCGGGAGCACACGTGCCTTCGAACGATGGACGGACTCGTGGCGTGCACCGGTTCCGACGCGGCCGGGCAACTCGGCAGCGGACGTGATGTCGCATCGAACACCGTCGTAGCGATTTCCGATGTGCAGAGCACGAGCGTCGCCGCCGGTGATGGCTTGTCATGCGTCCTCGCTTCCGACGGCGTGCGTTGTGCCGGCGTCTCGCGCATGGGCACGGTCTCACGCCGCAGCAGTGTTCTTCACGATGGCCCGCGCGAGACGACATCGCGACCGACGCCGATCGAAGGCCTCCCCGCCGCGCCGATCGCACTCTCCACGGGCTATCTGTTCACGTGCGCATTGCTAGCCGATGGCGGGGTTCGCTGCTGGGGCGAGAACGCGCGCGGGCAACTCGGCGACGGCACGTCGATCCGTCGCGCAACGCCTGCGGGTGTCGTAGGCATCACGGACGCGGCGCAGGTGTGCACGGGGAAAGAGTTCGCGTGCGCGCGCTCGCGTGATGGCGTCGTGCATTGCTGGGGCTCGGACGAATTCGGGCAGCTCGCGACCGCGGGTTCGACTTCGCAGTGCAACGGTGTCGGCTGCAACAGCGCGCCCGTGCGAATCGGACCGCTCCCGCCGGCGGACGAGATCACCTGCGGCTACTCGCATGCGTGCGCGCGTGCTCACGACGGGTCCGTGCGCTGCTGGGGCTCCAACGCTTCGCGCGAGACGGGCTCATCGTCGCTCGCGATCCGGCGCACACCCGTGCTCGTCGCGGCGATTCCTCCCGCGCGCGCACTCACCGCAGGCGACGGGTTCACCTGCGCGATCGGCGACGACGACAACGTGTGGTGCTGGGGCGACAACGGGTCGGCGCAGACCGGCATGCCCACCGGCGAATACTGCGGCACTCGCGAATGCTCGGGCCCGCGGCGGATCGCGTTCTCGCAGCCGATGCACATTCTCGAGATCGCATCGGGCGTGAAGCACGTGTGCGTGCGCACGGCGGACGATGTGTATTGCTGGGGACAGGACGAAGTCGGGCAGCTCGGTCACTCGTCGCGAGTCGGCTGCGACTTCGGCATTCCGTGCGACGCGAGGCCCGTGCGAATGGCGTTCCCGAACGCATCTGCGACGCACCCGACGAGCATCGGACTCGCGGCTTGGACCACATGCGTCGCGACCGACACCGGCGAGACGTACTGCAGCGGCAGCGCCGGCAACGGGGTGATTCCGATCGACGCGCCCCTCGCGCTCACTGCGCCGACATCGATCCCGCGACTCGCATCCGCGACGAATCTGGGCGGACGCGGCAACACGATGTGCGGCCGGGTGGATGGCGTCCTGTCGTGCTGGGGTGACAACTACAGCGGTCAACTCGCGAACGGCATCGACGGCAACTCGCACGTCGCATCGCGCGTTCCGGTGAGCGACGTGACCGACGCTTGCGTCGGTGGCGCACACGCGTGCGCTCTGCGCGGCGACGGTTCGGTGTGGTGCTTCGGTATCAACAATTACTCGCAGCTCGGAAGCGGTCCTGACGATCCGCCACGCAACGCGGTGCCGCAGCACGTGACGACGGAGAGCGCGACCGCGATTGCGTGCGGCAACAACTTCACGTGCGTCATCGCCGGCGCGGATGCGCAGGTCGAATGCTGGGGCGCGAACTTCTTCGGTCAGCTCGGCACGGGCGCTGTCACGACCTCGGCGCAGGCGCTCGTCGTACCGGGAACGAGCGGCTCGCGAAGCCTTGCGGTCGGCGGCGCGTTCGTGTGCGCGCTCGACGATGCGGGACACGTCGCCTGTTGGGGATCGAACGCGTGGGGACAATGCGGTCAGCCCGCATCCGATCACGTGTCATCCGCATCGCCCGTTCGCATGGCTGACGGAGCGCTCCTCGAGCACGTGGTAGGCATCGCAGCGGTCATCGATCAAACGGTGTGCGCGTGGCGCGACGATGGAAGCGTGTGGTGCTGGGGGCTCGATCGGTGGGGCGCGCTCGGGCGCGGACGCACCGGCGCCGCGACGCCGACACCGGTACGCGCGCAGCTGGATCCCGATGTCGAATCGGTGCGCGGTGGGTACGAGACGTTCTGCGCGCACCACCGCGATGGACACAACACGTGCTGGGGCGACAACCGCACTGCCGAACTCGGCCTCGGATTCGCGGGGCCCGAAGTCGGCCCCGCGGTCGTGCGTACACCCGATCTGGATCTCGTGACTCCCGCCGGCGGCAACGGCTTCACGTGCGGGCGCAGGCGCGACGGCACCGGCGTGTGCTGGGGTGCGAACTTCATGGGCGCGCTCGGCGACGGCTCGCTCGTCGATCACTACGAACCGCGTCCGATCGTCGGGCTCGAACGAATCACCGACTTCGTCGGAGGCCTCAATCACGAATGCGCGATCGTCGAAGGCGGGTCGTTGTTCTGCTGGGGCGAGGGCGCTTCGGGTCAAACGGGCGATCCGCTCGCGCTCTCGTCGACGCAGCCGGCTCCCGTGCGCGGTCTCGACGAGACGACGTCCCTCGCGGTGGGCTTCGGCTTCGTGTGCGGACTGAATCGCGACGGCGCGGTGGCGTGCGCCGGCACCAATGACGAAGGGCAATTGGGAGACGGCACGCGATTCGAATCGCGCACGGCGCAGCACGTGGACGGCGTCGAGCACGCGATGCAGATCTCGGCGGGCGTGGCTCACGCGTGTGCAGTGCTCGACGATCGCACCCACAGCGCAACGTGCTGGGGCCGCGCGGAAAGCGGGCAACTCGGCGTCGACGGGCACATCGGATCGCGCCCCTTCGCGCTCGGAGTCGCGATCGATCAACTCGTGGAGATCGCCGCGGGCGGGCGGCACACATGCGCATTGCGAACCGACGGCAGCGTGTGGTGCTGGGGTGCAAACGATCGGTTCCAACTCGGTGCGACGGCGGGCGCGGCCGGACTGACGGAATGCCCGCGCTACGGCATCGACGGTCTCCCGACGAGTGACGCGTTCGCATGTGCGGTCGCGCCGCGTCGAGTCGAAGGGCTCGCGAACGCTCGCCACATTGCGGCCGGCGGACTGCACACATGCGCGTGGCTCGCGGATGACACCGTGCGCTGCTGGGGCGCGAACACCTTCGGGCAACTCGGTGACGGGACGACGGCCGACAGTGCCGCGCCCGTCTCGCCGGCGGGGATCACGGGTGTCGTCGCGATGACCGCGAGCCGACGCGTCGCGTGCCGTGCGGACCTGCCGTACGCGATCGACTGCGACGCGAGTGGAGAAGACCACACGTGCGTCGTACTGGCCGATCACACGATGCGCTGCTGGGGGCGAAACGATCGCGGGCAGCTCGGCGAGGGCACGGGCGCACACGTCGATCGACATGCTCCCGTCGCAGTGATCGTAACGACCGGCGTGACCGACGTGCGAGCGGGCGGCGCGCAGACGTGCGTGCAGCGAGTCGACCGATCGATCGCGTGTTTCGGGGATGACACCGAGGGTCAGCTCGGCGCCGAGAGCATCGTGTTCGAAACGCGCTGGCGCGCGCTCAGCCCTTGAACACCGACGCGCGGGACTTCACCGCGCGATCGAGTTCGTCCTGGATCAATCCGCGGATCTTCTCGTTCAAGCGACCGACGAGGACTTCGTCGTCCGCGGCCTCGGGGGGATAGGCATCCATCGTGATCGGTTCGAGGAAGAAGATCTTCCACTTCGACGGCACCGGCACGAGCCCCAGCGGACCGAACCACGGGAACGTCGGAGTGATCGGCACGAAGGGCACGCCGAGCGCCTTCGCGAGCACGCTGGTCGGCGCGATGAGCGGGTGTGCTTCTTCCGCGCCGAGAATCGCCACGGGCACGATCGGTGTGCGGGTGCGAATCGCGAGCTTCACGTGTCCGCCGCGACCGAAGCGCTGCAGTTTGTAGCGATCGCGATAGAGCTTCGAGATCCCTTTCACGCCCTCGGGGAACACGCCGACGCACGAAGCCTTGCGCAGCAATCGCTCGGCGTTCTCCTGGCATGCGCGGACCGCGCCGATGCGGTTCATGAACACGCCGAGGAACGGGAAGTGGAAGATGAAATCTTCGGCGAGCCAACGCAGATCGCGGTGCGCGGGGTGTTCCCGCCGCATCGCCGTGGAGAGCATGGCGCCGTCGTACGGCAACGCTCCCGAGTGATTCGCGCACAGGATCACGCGTCCGTCGCTCGGCACGCGATCGATGTCGTGCGTCTCGACGCGCCACCAGCGCTCGTACAAGAAGTCGAAGAACGGTCGCACCCGCGCGGCGTATTTCGGATCGAGGCCGAAATCGTCGACCTCTTCGGCGCGATCGCGCATCGCGACGCGACCCCACTGCTGGCGGTAGTAGTCCGATGACAACAGCTCACGCGCCACGTCGAACACGTCGTCGCGCGCCGAGGTCGCCGGAGCCGGTGCTTCCGACTCGCTCTCGTTTCCGATCTTCTCGCGCAGCCGCGCCGCCACTCGATCGAGCGTCGCGCGATCGGCACCGCGGTCGGACACGTTGTCGAGCAGGCGGTCGATCTCTGCTTCGATCGAGCGGATGTCTTCTTTCACATCGCTGCCGACACTCGCGCGCGGCGCACTCGGCGGCTCCGACGGCGCGGCAGCCTCGGTTCGCTGCAGGTCTGGCGGCAGGTCCGCCGCGGCGATCGACTCGTCGTCACCGCGTTCGTTGGACGGCGAGCCTTCGAGATCGTCTTCGATCGCGTGCGCGCCGACCGACACGTTCGCGACCAACGGCGCGCGCGGCACGATCGCGTC
Organism: uncultured Myxococcales bacterium; assembly: GCA_966212315.1. GTDB lineage: Bacteria > Myxococcota_A > Polyangia > Polyangiales > CBIHQZ01. Next base: position 3,691 of record CBIHQZ010000015.1, on the reverse strand, counting down.
GGGATCGAGCTTCGGCGGCGTGGCGCGATGCGAAGCGGACTCGTCGATGACCTGGTCGATCGCCGGACGATGCCGGTGCTCGGCGACGTCGCCGATCGTGTCCGGACCCTTTTCGGTCGGCGCATCGAACGATGGCGGCTTGCTCGGTCGCACGGGGGGACGCTTGCTCACGGGCGCAGCGGCACGCTTGCTCGGATGCGCAGACGGTCCCTTGCTCGGCGACGGCGCTTTCGACGGGCGTATCGATGGCTTCGCATTGCGCGCCGCAGGCGGGGCAACCGATGCCTTGGCACTTTTCGGCGCCTCGCTCTTGGCGCTCTTACCGGCCGGCTGCATCGAGGGCCGCTTCGATGGCGATCCCTTCGGTGCACTCGACTTCACCGCCGACTCGTCGTCCTTGCCATCGCCGAACGGGTCATTTCCAAGCACGCGCTTCGCCATGCGTCCCTCTCCAGTCACCCTTGCGCCGTCGTCGGACGGAGCAACCGCGCGTCGCGCAGCCGTTGTGCACCTGCGTAGTCCAGCACCGCTTCGCGGGTCGTGAACGCAGGGCGGAATTGCAACTTCTGGAATGCTCGCTCCCCATCGGCGATGCAGATCCACTTGAGGTAATCGATCCACGTCGGCGGCGCTTCGGCGAACTGCGCGGCCCACAAGAGCGAGGCGCTCGCCTGCAGGAACGGCGCGGGGATCGGCACCTGCACGCGGCCCGCGAGGTTCACCACCATGCTGAGCGGAAGCACACCATCGCCCGCGATGTTGTAGACGCCGGGGCAGTCTTTCATCACCGCCAGCTTGAAGGCCGCGAGCGCATCGACTTCGTGAACGAACTGCAGCAGCGGGTCGTAGCCCATCACCGTCGGCACCAGCCGCCGTCCGAGATAGCGCGTCAGGTAGTTGTGCACCGTCGGTCCGAGGATCGGCGCGACGCGCAACGTGGTGACGATCGTCCCGGGCATCTGCGTCGCGAACCGCTGCACCGCGCCTTCGGCTTCGATCTTGTCGCGCAGGAATCGGCTCTCGGGATTGCCGCGCAGCGGATGATGCTCGCTGATGAAGTTCGCGTTCGATGGCGACGCGCCGTAGAGCAGCGTCTGCGACCACAGCACGAATTTCCGCACCGGGCGTTCGCGACAGGCGTTGAGCACGTGCATCGTGCCGACGCTCTCGAGTTCGTGCGCCCACGCGCTCGCGTGCGAGGGCGACGCGAGAAACGCGAGGTGGAGAAACGTGTCGACGGTTTCGGCGGCGAGGATCTCGGCGAGGCGCGCGTCGACCGTCGGCTGCGTGAGATCGACGTTGTAGAAACGCGTTTTCCGCCCGGCGGTGGGAGGGTTCTTGACGTCGATCGCGAGGATCTTGCCGATGCGGTCGTCCTCTTCGAGCAGCCCGATCAGGTTGCGCCCGAGGAATGCGTCGGCGCCGGTAATGGCGACCGTCCGTCGCGGTCGACCGATGCGTGCGACCCCGCGCGATGCGTCGCTGCCGCTGCCGTGGGATTTGCCGTCGCTCATCGCGCGCACCGTAGACGAGCGGGGAAGCGCCGGTCAATGCGCGCGGGGCACCGTTCTCAGCGTAGAAGCCGCCAGCGAAACGCCATCCGCCGCGTGACGTCGTCGGTTGCGTCGAGGTGCAGGGTCATCTCGGTGACGTTCGCATCGAGCCGTCCGCGGTGCGCGAAACACACGCTCTCGCTTCCGGTCGTGACGTTCACCATCGCGGGCTCGCGGAGTGTCACGTAGCGAGGGCGCTGCTGACAGTTCATCGCGTATCCGACGCGCATGCAGTCGGTGTAATACCCGGCGAATACCTGGCGCGGGACCGTTCCCTGATAGCTCTGCTGATAGGGCGGAGACGGTGGCCCGAAGACCGGCTCCATCGATTCGAACCCGCCGCTCGCGCGCAGGAACACACGCCAGTTGCGAGGGAGCGCCAGCGCTTCGTTGGCTTGCTCCGCGCGCACCGTCACGCCGAAACAGACACGCTCGCGATCGAAGACCATCAGCGTCGCGTCGCTCGCCAGCGCCGTTGCGGGAATGCCGAAGAAGCCCGCGCGTTCCTGATCGAACGTCGCGATCCGGTTCGCGCTCACGGCGCCCGCGTGGGTAAGCGGATGCGGAATCGCCGTGGTTGCCGCGGTCACGCAGCCGGTGAGGGTCGCGAGAAGTAGCGATGCGGCGAGGTGCCGGCGAGCGCTCATTGCCTTTCGTATGAACCGAGAACGGCTGCGCGTCCATTGCTCGCGCGACGCTGCAATTGCCGCGCGCGCACGCGCCGTGGTACCCCTCGACGCGCCGCGATGGGCCGTTCCGCCAATGTTCAGCGCACCACGCGTGAGACCGACATCTCGGTCACGCTCGACCTCGACGGGCAGGGTGTCGGTTCGATCGACACGCCGCTTCCGTTTCTCACGCACATGCTCGACCAGCTATCGCGACATGGAGGGTTCGACCTCACGATCGTGGCGAAGGGCGACGTGCACATCGACGGTCATCACACGACCGAAGATCTCGCGATCACGCTCGGCCGCGCGTTCGCGCAGGCACTCGGCGACAAGAAGGGGATCCGGCGCTACGGCGAGGCGACCCTGCCGATGGACGAAGCGCTCTGTCAGGCGGCGATCGATCTGTCGGGACGCACGTACTTCGTCGACCGGCTCGCACTTCCGAAGGCCACCCTCGGCGGCTTCGACGTGGAGCTGACGAGCGTGTTCTTCGAGGGCTTCGCGCGTGGCGCGCAGTGCAATCTCCACGTGCGGCGCATCGAGGGCGAGATTCTTCATCACGTGATCGAGGGCACGTTCAAGGCATTCGCACGCGCCTTGCGCGACGCGGTTCGCATCGAGGGGACGCAGCTCCCGTCGACCAAGGGAACCCTCACCGAATGATCGCGGTCGTCGACGCGGGGACGGGGAATCTTCGCAGCGTGGTGAGGGCGCTCGAAGCATCCGCGCCGAGCGGGCCGGCCGACGAGATCGTGATCACGCGCGATCCCGACGTGATCGCACGTGCGTCGCGCGTGGTGATGCCGGGGCAGGGGGCCTTTGGCGATTGCGCACGAGCACTCGCGGCCGATGGCGGTGCGCTCGGCGACGCGGTGCGTGAAGCGGTGCGTGCGGGAACGCCGTACCTCGGGATCTGCCTGGGCTTGCAAGTGCTGTTCGGATCGAGCGACGAAGCCCCCGGATGCGCGGGTCTCGGGCTCTTCGCCGGCACGGTGCGGCGCTTCGCGAGCGATCATCGCGATGCCGACGGCGAGGCACTCAAGATTCCGCACGTCGGTTGGAATCGCGCGGAGTGTGCGAACGACGCTGCGCGCGCATGGTTCGGCGGTGATCACTGGTTCTACTTCGTGCACAGCTACGTGGTCGTTCCGAGCGATGCGAACGTCATCGCGACCCGCACTGCGCACGGCGAATCGTTCGTCTCGGCGATCGCGCGCGACAACGTGCTGGCAGTGCAGTTCCACCCGGAAAAATCCCAGCGCGCGGGCCTGGCGCTGCTCTATCGATGGCTCGCGCGAGGTGCATCGTGAGGGTCTATCCGGCGATGGATCTTCTCGGCGGTCGCGTGGTGCGTTTGCACAAAGGCCGTTACGACGCGGTGACGGTGTACTCGGACGACCCCGTCGGCACGGTGCGCGGATTCGTCGAAGCCGGCGCCGAACGAGTGCACATCGTCGATCTCGATGG
>CBIHQZ010000014.1:0-19704 GCA_966212315.1 uncultured Myxococcales bacterium | reverse complement strand
GGAGTCGCGGCAGGCGCTTGTTCGACCGGCGCGCTCGCGGTCGCCATCGGAGGCGTTTGCGCGCGTGCGGCCGTTGCGAGCGTGAGCGTGGCCAGCGCCGCGGTAGCTGTGGAAGCAACGTGATGGATGCGGAGAGAAGACCGATTTCGAGTCATGGCAATCACCGTTCGAACGCGCGCTCTGAATTGTGACGTCGCGTTCGTGGTGTGACTTGCCACATCCAGAGAGTGGATGCTAGATTCGAATCGTGAAGAAGGATTCATCTAGTGACGGAGGCGCTCCGAGGCTCCGCGACCGCATGCGTGCGGTGGCTGCGTCCGCGATCCTCGATGCAGCGGAGGCGGTCGTTGCCGAGCAGGGCGCCGACTCCGCGCGCATCGAAGAGATCGCGAAGCGCGCCGGCGTCGCGGTCGGGACGGTCTACAACTACTACTCGGATCGCGACGCGCTCATGACGGCGCTGCGAGCCGAACGGAAGCGTGAGCTCGTCGACGCGCTGAAGGAGTCGCTGTCTTCGCACGCAGGTCAGAAGGTCGCCGTGCAGCTCGACGCGTTCCTGCGCGCGATCTTCAGTTACTACGACGCGCATCGGCAGTTCTTCGTGATGCTTCTCTCGTCCGTCGAGGTCCGCACGAAGATGCAGCACGCCGGGCCCGACGTGTTCAAAGAGGTCTTCGCCGTGACCGAGACGCTCATCCGTGCCGGCGTGGAGGAGAAGGCCCTGCGCAAGGAGTACGCCGAGCTTTACCCGGCCATGCTCTTCGGCATGGTCCGCGCGGCATCGATGTCCGAGCTGCATCGGAAGCGCACGACGCCGCTCGTCGAGCTCGTCGCGCCCCTCGTCGACTTGTTCCTCCACGGCGCAGGGAAGCCCCGATGAGCACCGCGACAGCTACGACCGATCTCGCGAGCCCGGGCATCGTGCTCAAGGCGCCACCGAACAAGTGGCTCATCACCATCTCGGTGACCTTCGGCACGCTGATGGGCGCGATCGACAGCTCGATCGTCAACGTCGCGCTTCCGCAGATTCGCGGCCAGCTCGGCGCGACGCTCCAGGAGATCACCTGGATCAGCATCGGCTACGTCATCGCGCAGGTGATCGTGATGCCGCTGACGGCATTTCTCGGTCGTCTCTTCGGTCAGAAGAACGTGTACCTCGCGTCGCTCGCGCTCTTCATCGCGGGCTCGATCCTGTGCGGCATGGCCACGTCGCTCCCGATGCTCATCGCGTTTCGCGTGATGCAGGGACTCGGTGGCGGCGCGTTGCAACCGACCGAGCAGGCGATCTTGCGGCAGACGTTCCCGCCCAAGGAACAAGCGATGGCGATGGCGCTCTTCGGCCTCGCCGTGATGATCGGCCCCGCGGTCGGCCCGACGCTCGGCGGCTACATCGTCGACCACTATCACTGGGCGTGGATCTTCTACATCAACGTCCCGGTCGGTCTGCTCGGGCTCTACATGGTGTGGAACTTCGTGCCCGAACCGGAGGACATCCGGATCGCGAATCGCAAGGCGGCCGAGCAGCAACGCAAACACGTCGACTGGCTCGGGATGGCGCTGCTCATCGTCGGTCTCGCGACGCTCCAGTACCTGCTCGAAGAGGGTCAGAGCAAAGACTGGTTCCAGGACACGACCATCGTCGCGTGTGCGTTCGTGGCGTTCGTTTCACTCGTCGGCTTCGTGATCCGCGAACTGACTGCGCCCGTGCCGGTGGTGAACCTGTCGCTCTTCAAAGACCCGGTCTTCGCGTCGGGCACGGTCATCGGCGCGGTGATGTTCGCGATGCTGATGGGCGGGATGTTCCTCCTGCCGGTCTTCATGCAAGAGCTGCTGGGCTTCACAGCGACGCAGTCCGGCATGGCGATGATGCCGCGCGTATTCGTCATGATGCTCGCGACGCCGCTGATCGGACGGATCTACAACCGTGTCGATCCGCGCGTGATCATCGCGGCGGGCGTGTTGTTCTTCAGCACCGGTGCGTGGCTCATGAGCCACTTCACGCTGGAGACGTCTCAAACGGGAATCATTGCATCGATCATGGTGCAGGGCGTCGGGTTCAGTTGCCTCTTCGTCCCGCTCACCACCGTCGCTCTCAGCAAGATTCCGCGTGACAAGGTGACCGATGCGACCGGACTCAATTCGCTGATCCGGCAAATCGGCGGGTCGATCGGACTCGCCATCTTCACCACGATGCTGTCGCGCTACGGCGTGTTCGCGCGCGCCGGTCTGTCGGCCCACATCGATCCGACGCGCCCCGAGGTGCAGGCACGATTGCACATGGCGCAGGCCGGTCTGATGCACCAGGGCATCGATCATGTCACTGCCCAGACGGGCAGCGTGTTGTCGGTGTTCGGGGTGGTGATGAAGCAGTCGATGCTGATCGCCTTCGAGCAATTGTTCCTGCTTACCGGGATCACATTTCTCGGCATTCTGCCGATTCTTATTTTCTTGAAGCGTCCAGAGAACGTGGACCCGAAGCAAAAGATTCACGTGGAGATCGAGTGATGAGCGAAGCAACGATGAACGAGTCCAACGCAGCAGTGGCCACGTCGAACGAACGCGGTACGTCGAGCGGTGAAGTGTCCGCCGAGCCGAAGGGAAAGAGCGCGCGCAAGCCCGTGATCATTCTCGGTCTCGTGGTGGCCGCGGCCTTGGGTGGCTACGCGTATCACCGGCAGACGACCGCGAACCAGGAAGAGACCGACGATGCGCAGATCGAGAGCGACGTCGTTCCGATCGCACCGCGCGCCAACGGGCAGGTGCTCCATGTACGCGTTCACGACAATCAGGTGGTGCATGCCGGCGACGTGATCCTCGAGATCGACGCCGAGGAGTACCGCTCGCGCGTCGCGCAGGCCGAAGCGGAACTCGAGATGCAGCGCGCGCAGGCGGCGGTCGCCGATTCCGACGTGCAGGTCGTGGGTGCGAATGCGTCGGGTGGATTGCGAGCGGCGCGTGCGAACGTGTCGAGCGCGGTGGACACGGTGCGCACCGCGAGCGCGCAGATCGCGTCGGCACGTGCGGGCATCGAGCGGGCGCGGGCCCAGGCGCAGCAGACCGCGACGAACCTTGCGCGCATCTCGGCGCTGCGTGCCGAGCGAGCGATCGCGCAGGCGGAACTCGACAACGCGCAGGCGACGGATCAAGCCGCGCGGGCCGCGGTCGCACAGGCGGAAGCGCAACTCGCGACGGCAAATGCATCGCGCGCGGCGGCGTCGAGTTCGATCGGTCAGGCCGAGGGACGCTTGGAACAGAGCGCGCCGGTCGAAGTGCTGCTCGCACAAGCGCGGGCTCGCGCGGACCTCGCGCATGCACGCGTGCGCAGTTCGGAAGCGGCGCTTGCGATCGCGCGTTTGCAGCTCTCGTACACGACCGTCACCGCGCCGTCCGACGGCGTGATCTCGCGGCTCGCCGCGCACGAAGGGCAATTGATCCAAGCGGGGCAGGCAGCGGCGATGCTGGTGCCGTCGACGACCTACGTGGTGGCGAACTTCAAGGAGACGCAGATCGGTCGCATGCGCGCGGGTGACACCGCGTCGGTGCGCATCGATGCGTTCCCGGGGCGCGTGTTCCATGGAACGGTCGAGAGCTTGTCGGGCGGCACGGGCTCGCGCTTCTCGCTGCTCCCGCCGGACAACGCATCGGGCAACTTCGTGAAGGTCGTGCAGCGCGTGCCGGTGCGGATCCGGTGGACGGATATGCCGCGGGATATTTCGCTGCGCGCGGGGTTGTCGGCGGATGTCACGGTGGCGATGCATTGATGCGGTGGGGCGCGCGTTGCGATCACCGACAAGACCGTTCGTGGTGAGCAAGCCGGCGCGTCGGTGCAGCGCCGAAACCGTTCGTGGTGAGCAAGTGCCTGCGCCTTAGGCGCAGGAACGGTGTCGAACCATCGCAGCGAGTAATCGCGCGCTGCCGCGCACTGATTCGTATCGCAGACTCCTCCCTCGCGTAGACCCCTCCCCATCGCGGTTCTCACTGCTGCACTCGCCCCTCCCCGACCGGCGCCCCGCATTGCGCGCAGTGACTCGTGCGCCGGCCGAAGAGGGGGCGCAGTGACGGCGTGGCGCTTCGCTCATCGAAACATCGATGACGTACTCGTGTGCTCGCGAGGTTGATCGCTCGTGGGAGCGCGAGCGTCGCGTACGGCCGATCGTCGCCCGGCGACCTAAGTGCCGATCACGGAACGAAGGCCGGATGCCCCGATGCGGCAGAACACGTTCGAAAGCCGCGCGGCGATCGTCGCGGCGTGCGAGCGCGAGGCGACCCGCAAAGTGGACGAGGGCGAGGTCGGCGCGGACGAGAGTTAGGATTCGTTCACGCGTGAGCACATCTGCCGTCGGAATCCGCACTCGAGTGCGATCACCGCTTCACGAATCGATGGCCGACGACCGGGCTTCGAGCACCGCGAACACGCGTTCCACGAAATGCACCGCCGCGGCGTCACGTCGTCGAACCACGATGGCGTCGTCGACGCGTCCGTGCTCGTCGACGATCTCGAAGCGGACCTTGCCGGCGTCGGTGACGAGTCGGGCTTCACTCGAGGTCGCGAGATCGAACACACGCACCCGTCCGCGGAACGGCAACAGCGCGCGTTGCACCGTCACGCGCATGCGGGCTTCGTCGAAGGTGATGATCACGCGTGACGCACCGAGGAAGTAGGTCGTGGCGAGGACTGTGAGGCTGACCGCACATCGCAGCGCGAAACCCTCGCCGCGGAAGTCGGAGAACGGCAGGAGCAGCGAGCCTCCGGCAATGAGCACGAGTTGGAGAGGAAGCGGCCCGTATGGGTTGACCGTGCAGACCGCTGCTTCGACGAGACCTGGCGATCGGTAGCCAGCTGGCACGGTGCGGAGGGTATCAGCCGACGCCGCAGCCAGCGTTCTCTTCAGCGTGTGGGTTCGTCGCCCCGGGCATTCTCTGCGACATCAATCGCGCCTCCGGCCCGGGCTTTCGTTCGTGCGGCCCACACAGCCACGGGCGCCCATATCCATTGCGTGTGAATGCGACGACGCGGGTCGCGAGAGCGCGAGACCGGCGCCCGAGCGAAGCGAGGCCGCGCATGTGAAGGCGGCCGTGTACACGCGCGAATCGTGCCGCGACGAACGCCCCGGGCGTGAGCGACGGCGCACGCGCGTACGAGGCCGCGATCATTCCACGCGTACGCGCTCGCCTCGCGCCCCGAACCAAATCACCCCCTCGGGAACCTTTCTCTCCCGCCCACCCTCGATTGCGCCGCACGCGGGTCTTGCACTCCCCGCGCGCTCGCCGTCTCACCGACGACGCATCTCCGAGCGCGACGAATCGAGGACATGACATGAGACAAATCGCTTCCGGAGCACTCGGCGTGATCGCATTGGCGATCGCCGGATGTGGCCCCTCCACGACATCGACGGCGGCCCCCGCGACGACGACGACGACGACGACCGCGGCTACGACGAGCACGGGCGGCGAGGCGGCGCCCGCGACGTTCGCGGCGCAGGTCGCGCAAGGTCAAGCGCTCTACGGCGAGCACTGCGCTTCGTGTCACGGTGATTCGGGCGAGGGGACGAGCCACGGGCCGCGCGTCGTCGGCATGTCACAGGGAGCGCTCCCACTCGAGCCGCGCAGTGGTTCGCATCGCACCGCACGCTTCGTAACGGTCGCGGACGTGGGGACCTTCGCTGCCACGCAAATGCCGGCGGATCATCCCGGCAGCCTCGCGGGCCCGCAGTACTGGGCGATCCTCGCGTTCGATCTCCACGCGAACGGAATCGACCTGCCGCAGCCACTCACGCCCGAACTCGCCGCGACGATCACCATCCCGCGCTGACGATCTTCCTTCCGAGTTCAGCGCGTTCGCGCCCGCGAGTCCGCGCTTTCGTCGCATCGCCGCTACACTGGGGCACACGCGTTGCACCCGTGCTCGCACCACCCGGCAGACACCCTTTCGTGTGCCGCCGCGTGCCAGATCACGACTGCAACTTCACCGCCCACTGCAAGGCCCGCCATGCACGCACGATTCCGATCGTTCGCATTCGTCTCCGCTCTCGCGCTCGCGCTCACCGCGTGTGGCGCCGTCGTCTCGCCCACCGGCGACGGCGGAACCGACGCACCGACCACTGCCACCGACGCACCGACGACATCTCCCGACGCACCGATCGGATGCGGCGACAGCCCCGGCGGCGCATGCGTGTCGGGCACACCCGGCGGCGCGTGTGGCGATGCGGCGCTGCCGATGGTCTGCAGCAACGGCGCGTGGCGCTGCCCGGCCGGCACCATTCCTTTGAGTCAGTGCCGCTGCGTCGGTCGACCACCCGGTGACTGCGTGTGCACCGACAGCGGATGGCAATGCGCGATCGACGCGGGAACCGCCACCGGATTCGCGTGCGGCGATCGCACCTGCGAGCACGGCGCGGAGTACTGCGCGGTCATCCTCGACGACACCGGCGGCCCGAACATCTACCGCTGCAACGCACTTCCGCCCGCGTGCAACGGCGCCGCGAGCTGCGCGTGCGTCACCGGCACTTCGCCCGGCAACAGCTGCACCGAGAGCCCCGACGGCGACGTGACGCTTACCAGCGGCGGCGGGTAAGTCTCGATGCGAGGCAAGCGATCGCGCTCGTCCGACGTCCGAATTACGTTCACGTGAACGCGATGGTGCGGGTGCAAGAGCGCGCGATCGGCGCCCGAGCGAAGCGAGGCCGCTCGTGTGACTGCGCGATCGACTCGACACACCCGAGGCGGCATCACCCGCACGTCGTATACTCTCGCGCGTGCCCCTGCCGAACGGAGTGATGATCGTCGTGTCTCGCAAGCGACCCGCAGCGACGCAACCGTCGTTCGAGAATCTGACCGCCGCGCGCGTCGATCGCGACTACCTCCGTGAGATCAAGCGTGTGTCAGCCGAGATTCGCGCCGCGGGTGTTCGGCACGCGTTGATCGGAGGCATGGCGCTCGGTGTCTATGGCTACGTGCGAACGACGCAGGATGCTGACTTTCTCATCGGCCGAGAAGGCATCGTCGTGGGCGCGGATGGTGTGCCGCGTACCTCGGAAGCAGTGCACGACATCACCGAGAACGCCGACATGAACATCGACGCATTCGCATTCGTGGCACCGATTGCAACGATGCGGCCGTCGTTTCTCGCGGCGCTCGAGTCGATGCTCGATGCCCCGTTCGTCACCGATGGCGTTCCTGTCGCGCCGGCCGAGTATCTCGTGGCGCTGAAGCTCGCCAGCGCTCGACGCGAGGACCTGGCCGATGTGGTTCGGCTGTTGCGCGCGGGCCTCACCGACGCACACAAGGCACGCGAACTCGTCGAAGCCCATGGCACACCGGCGACACTGGCGCTGTTCGAACAACTTCTCGACGAAGCCACGCAGTAGCGCCGAACCCCGACGCGCTCGCCTCGCGTCACGCCGCCGTCGGCAACGCCGACACGCGACGGGTCGTCTCACGCAGACGCTCTTCGAGTGCCGCGATGCGCTTCGAGTCGCCCGGGTCGCGCGCTCGCGAAATCGATACCGCGCGTTCGAGCAACGGCACCGACTCACGCACGTTCCCGCGTTGCTGCTCGATCGCCGCGAGATCGCTGAGCGCGCCGATCATCAATCGATCCTCGCCGCCCACGGTGGCGGACAGACGCTCCACGCTCGCGCGAAGACGCTCGATCGCGTTCGGCGCATTGTTCGTCGCCGCATCGATCGCGACGAAGTAGTTCATCACCGTTTCGATCATCGCAGCTTCGGCGCGTGGCTCGATCGGCTCGGCGCGCGGGCGATACGGGACCTTCAGCTCGAGCGCGCGTTCGATGCGCCCCATGATCTGATCGGTGCACGCACGCGCGAGTGCATCCGCATTCGCGAAGAGCGACATCGCCGAGTCCGACTCCGCCGGCCGACTCGCGGCGATTCCGGCAACGCGGCGAATGCGATCATCCGGGGGAGGGTGCGTGTCGTTCGGATGCTGTTCGCGGGAGAGCAACGTCTTCAGCCGCGTCGCGTGGTCTTCGTCCGGGACTGCATTGCGTGCGATGTCGACGGTGCCGTAGATGTCCGCCGCTCTCCGCCCCGCCATGCGCAGCGTGGTCGCGAGATTGCCGGCCTCGCGTGCGAAGAAATCCGAGCGATCGATCATCCGCGACAGTGCACTCCCGAAGGTGTCGCCGCCGTACGAGAGCGCAGCCATGCGATCGGCGAGCAATTCGCGCCGGCGCCCGCGGCCTCGCGTGATGCCGATGTAGAGCGGCAGATACGCGCGCAAGAACCAGTACGCAGGATTGAGCCGTCCGAAGCCGAGTGACGCGATGCGAACGACCATCGTGACGGCCGTCTCGACGACGCGACCGATCATCGGGCCGAGGCGGGTTTCGCCGTGCGCGAAGTGACCGTACTCGTGCGCAAGGATCGCCTTGAACTCGGACACCGTCAGTCCGCTGAGCGCGCCGAGCCCGATCATCAGGACGCGTTTGCCGCGGCCGAACAGCACTTCGAAGGCGCCGCCCTCTTCACGCACGCCGATCGAGATGCCGGTCTCGAGAACGATACGGTCGACCATCCGCGAGCGCGTCACGCCGGCGACTTCGCGCACCGCTTCGAACAGCTTCGGCTCGGCCGTCGGGTCGAGCACCGTCCCCTCCGCGGGCGGCAGTCGCGCGAGAAAGACCCCGCGCAGGATGGCCCACGGCCCGCCGATGCCGACGATCAAACCGAGCACCGCGAGCCGCGAGTCGATGCGGTGGCCGTAGACCGCCATCGCGTACACCGAGCCGAGTCCGGCCGCCGCGGTGATGATCACGAGGAGTGGGATCGATGCGAAGAACAAGAGCGACGCGAACCACAACGTGGCGGAGTACATGCGGTCGACGAGTCGTTCGCCGAGCGTCTGCTCGTCGCGGAGCAGATGCGGCGACACGCTGGCCAACTGCGCGAGCTGTGCTTTCGAGAGCGCGAGCCCCGCAAGCAGCATCACCAGCAATCCGAGCGCGAGCACGCCGGCCGCGATCAGCGGAGCCTGCCAGGCAACGGTCGCAAGCTGACGGCCGCGCGCTGTGCTCTCGATGGAGTCGAGCACGGCTTCGTTCGCACCCAGGCGCCGCGCCGTGGCGGCTTCGGTGCGCGCCTCGTCGAACCGCTCCGCCGTCGCGAGGACCTGCGCCAGAACCGAGTGCGCTCCGCCGGCGTTCGGTTGGATCTCGACGAGTCGACGCGCACGCTGCAACGCGAGTGGGAAATTGCGACTCGCGGCCGCCGCCATCGCGCCGACCTCGAGCGCCATCGGCTCGTTCGGGTTGAGCCGCAATGCTTCTTCCGCATCCGACTCGGCGTCGCGCAGCCATCCGAGTCGCACGCGGCAGTGCCCACGCATCGCGACGACGCGCGCATGAATCGTCGGCGTGAGTTCGAATCGCAGTGCGGTCGTCGCCGCGACCTCGGCTTGATCGAACTGATCGGTCTGCCACAGCGCGAGCGCGAGGAGCACCGCGAGGCGCGCGTTGGTGGGCGCTGCGGCGACGGCGTCGCGAAGTCGCGGCACCGCGCGGCCGTAATCGTGCGCGTTCAGCAGCTGCGCGATGTCCGCGGGGACGTTGTCGCGCGACTGCTCTTCGGGGTTGGACGCGAGAGGCGCCGGCTGCGCGGCAACGGGCGGGGCGATCGTCAGCGTCGTGCAGGCGAGGGCGAGAACGAACCACAAAGCGCGGCGGGACATCGTCGACAGAATGACATCGCGGTCATCACCGCGAACCCGAATCGGCAACTCGACCGTGCGATGTGCAACGGACGAGGTGACAGCATGCTGTCAATGCGCGGGACGATGCGGAATGGGGCCGAGGTGCGTGATGAACCACTGGTCGCCCCAGTTGATCATCACGTGAATCCGGAACTCGATCTCGCGCTCGTTCGCGGCGACGACGAGCCGCGCGCCGTAGCACGACCAATACGGCAGACGATTCGCCTCGCGACCGACCTCCATCCAGCGACACGAGCGCGCCGGGACGAAGCGCACGAAACGCACTGTCGCACCGGCTGGAATCTCCGCGCGTAGCGATTCGATGTCGTGGTGGTACTGCCGCACCAGCGTCGCGAAGTAACGAGATGCGCCCGACATGTCTTTGACCGCGAGGAACGGTTCGCGCTGAAAGAAGAAGTCATCCGCGCTCTCGGGCGCCGCACCGCCGAGGGCACCCGCGAGATGTCGCACGCGCTCCTCCGCGTCACCGACCGGTGGTCGCGCGGGGGCGGCGTGCAGCGAGGCCGCATTGCCCGCCGGAATCGGGATCGACGGCCAGGGGTCGCCGTGTGCCGCACGAAACGGGCTCGATACGAACGCCACCAGCGCAGTCGCGGCGAGGGCTCTTCGCATCGCGATCAGGTCTCGATCGACGTCGTCTCGACGCCCACCACATTGCCGCAGCCGTCGCGACCGACGATGAAGACGCGGATCTGGATCGAGCCGAACCGGTACACATGCAGATCGGTGAGGTTGCTCTCGAGCGCGCGACGGAGGACGCGATATCGCGCCGCCACGCTGCGATCACCGAGCGACGCGCTGCTGTCGTCGGCGGCGCGCGGACCGAAGAAATCGTCCATCGTACGCGTCTCGATCGCCGCGTCGGTGGCGATGCCCGCGAGCGTGCGCACGCGTTCGGCGGTGAGCGCGGTGCGACCGGCACGCGCGTAGTTCACGAACGTGAACGGATAATCGCTCTCGCTCGAGAAGAGCAACCGCTCGGTTGCATATGCGATCGCCGGCTGCATGCTCGCACCACAGACGGGCACCGCGGTTTCGGCATTCACGTGCAGGAAGAACTGGGTCGCGTTGAACACGCGCGAGCCATCGGGGAGTGCGCGCGGAAGCGATCCGCGGACGATCACGCCACTGTCGGCGGTGCCGCCCAGTTGCGCGAGATCGTGCGCAGCGTCCGGGCCCGCTGCGCGCGAGAAGTCGATGCTCGCGGGGGTGCGTGCGCGCGTCGAGTTCAAGCTGATCATCCGCGACGGTGCGCACGGCTGGAACGTGCAGCTATCGCTCGCCTGCGCGAACACCAGCGTCGCGTCCGAGTCCGTCGGCGACTCGGTGCGGAACACATCGGTCGCGTCGAAGCGACCCGGCGCGCCGCTCGCGCCTGCGACGATGCGGCCACGCAGCACGGTGCTGTTGGTCACGGTCGTGTCGTGAAACGAAGCGTTCAGCGCGTCTTGCTGTGCCGCAGGAAGATTCGTGCGCGTGAGATCGATGGAAGCGACATAGCACTCGCTCGCGGCGCGGCCGTCGGCGCACACCGTCGTCGCGCGGTTCGACCACTTCACCCAGAAGCCGCCGCACGCGGGCGATGCGCATCGGCGCAGATCGGGGCGGACGGCGACGAACGTGTCGGTCAGGGCCCGCGCTTCGTCGGGCGAGAGTTCCTCGAGCGAGCCTTCGTCGGCACCGGCGTCGACCGCGCAGCCGGCGGCCGCGAGCGTGATGAGCATCGAGAGGAAGCGGGTCGAGCGGTTCATCGGCGAGACTCCGAGTGCGCAGGTGAGAGCGAGTGAGGCCTGGTCGTTAGTTATCCGACATCGGGTGGGGGGACAAGGGGTAGCGCGGACCTCACCCCAGCTGCCGCTCGCCCCTGTCCCTCCGCCGCGCGCAATCAGCGCGATGTGCGCAACGCGACGTCGAGAGAGGGGCTCGAAGGATGAGGCCTGGTCGGTGATCAGTGCGCGTGGTGCGTTCGGCGGGTCGGCAACGTGGATTCCAGGGAAGGCAGGGGCGTCATCCCGCGCCCGCCGGCAACTGGATTGCGCCTGGCATCGCGAGCGGCGTCGGTGCCGCGCCGAACCACGCCATCAATCGTTCCAGCCCGCGACCTCCGCCTCGTTCCCCGCGCCCGAACCACGCCATCAATCGTTCCAGCCCCTCTTTCGACGACGCCTCCGTTCGCGCGTCACCGTTGGCGTCGGAGGGAGAGGGGCGCGGCGGCAGCCGGGGGTGAGGTCACGCCCCGGCGCGAATGTGCGCAATTTACCGCGCCATCGGGTACGATCCGCCCCCCCGCGCCGCATCATCGGCCGGGCCCAGCGTCATGCCGATACTGACCGCGAAAGAGCGCATCGGAACCGAGATCGGGGGGCGCTACAACCTCATCAAGATCCTCGGTGAAGGTGGCTTCAGCTCGGTGTTCCTCGCGGAACACACGCTGACCGGGCGCCGCGTTGCGCTGAAGATCCTGCATGCGCACCTGGTGCAGGAAGAGCAGATTGCGCAGCGGTTCCTGCTCGAAGCGCAGGCGATGGCGAAGCTTCGCCACACGGGAATCACGCAGGTGCTCGATGCCGGGCGCGAGGCGGACGGCACGGTGTTCATGGCCCTCGAACTGCTCGAGGGCGAAACGCTCGAAGCCAGACTTACCCGCGTCGGTCGATTGCCGCGGCAAGAGACTGCGAAGATCGTGCTCGAGGTGCTCGGGGCATTGTCGGTCGCGCACGCGGCGCAGATCGTTCATCGCGACATCAAGCCCGCGAACATCTTCCTCGCGCACGAACACGACGGCACCCAGCACGCCAAGGTCTTGGATTTCGGTATCGCCCATGTGGTGCCGAAGAGCGGCGACAAGCTGACCAGCAAGGGCGTCATTCTCGGAACGCCGGAGTACATGTCGCCCGAGCAGGGGCGAGGCCTGTCGATCGGACCCGAGGCGGATCTCTGGTCGGTCGGGATTCTCATGTACGAGATGTTCTCGGGCGTCGTCCCGTGGACGCACGAGAGCTCGACCGCTGTGTTGATCGCGGTGGCGAGCGCGAAACTCCCGGACATTCGTCAGTTCGCGCCCGACCTCGCGGAGCCGTTCGTCGAGATCGTCGAACACGCGCTCCAGAAGGAACCGCGCGATCGCTATCCGAGCGCGGAGGCGATGCGCAAAGCGGTGGTCGAAGCCGTGCGGACCGTCGAAGGCAAGACCTCGGCGGAATTGCGCGCAGTGATGCCGCCGGTGCTCCCGGGCGACGCGAAGCATGCAGTCACGCCCGAACCGGTGATGCCGACGCCGAGCGCCGAGATGCGTGCGCCGATGCGTGATGCGCAATCGACGGGCCCCCGGCCGTCGATGATGCCGAAACCCATTCGCGAGATCGAACTCGATGCCGGTGACGACGCGTCGCTCGAGATCGACCCGACCGCAGAGGCGATGCTGCGCGCTCCGCTTCGCGCGCCGTCGCTCACGAACATCCCCGCGGTCTCGATGCCGCCGCGCCGCGAAGGAGCCGACGCAACCGCGCAACGGCAGAAGCTCGCCGACTCGAGTCCGAAGCTCGATGCGAACACCACCGCGCAACGCTCGGCGATGGCGCGTGGTTCGTTGCGAACGGCCGCGGACGTCACCGGTCGGCACGATTCGCCGCTCGCGCAGCCCGCGATCTCACTCGATGCGGGCACTACCGCCCCGCGCACATCGATGCGCGCGCCGCCCGGGGCGTCGATGCGGCCCGGTCGCGTGCCCTCGGTGCGACCGCCGCCTGCTTCGTCGTCGTCGATGGGGAGCGACCTCGATCTGCCGCTCCCGCCCGCGCCCGACGATCTGCCGCTGCCGCTTCCGCCGCGCATGCCCGCGAGTGGATCGCTCGGCGCCATCAGCGGTGATGTCCCGCGTGTTTCGCGCGTGCCGAGCATGTCGCCGCCGCCGATCAGTCGCACGCCGAGTCCCGCGCCGCGATCGAATCGGATCTACGCGGTGATCGTTCCGGTAGCGCTCGGTGTCGCGGCGATCGGTGCCTTCGCGCTCTACCGTTTGCGCCCGACGTCCGAGAACAACACGTCCACCGCGCCGCGCGCGCATGAAGACGGAGGCCTCGCGCATCCCGACGCAGCCGTCGCACCGCGCGAGACCGCGCACGGAACGCTCGAGCAACGCATCGCGATCGCCGTGCCGTATACAGCGCACGGCGAGGCCATCCACGCGTTCGCGCGACATGCGGTGTACGGGCAACGACACGGCAACGCGCTTCGCCCGCTCTTCACGTGCGCGGGTGAGAACGTCTACGTGTACGGCGCGGGCGACGGGCTTCCGACCGGCTCGGGCACGGCACCGATCGCGTGCGAGATGCTCGACATCGCGGCAGTGAGCGATGTCGACGGCGACGGTGACGACGACGTTGCCGCCGTGTCTGCTTCACACGACGCGTTGGTGATTCTCGCCACGCGTCAGTTCACGGTGCGCTCGACGTTCCCGGTGCCGGGGCTCTATGCGCTCGGTGGAACGATTCAGTTGCACGGCGACTCGGTGGTCATCGGCTACACGCAGCCGCGCGGCCCTGCCGGTGCGACGCAACTGGTCGCGATCTCCGCGCGATCGGGCAACGTGTTGTGGCGTGCGAGCGGGAGCGCGCCGCTCGAGAAGTTCGGGCATCCGGCGGACGTGGGTCTCGCCGTCGGTCCCGATGCGAACGGTGACGGAATCGACGACGTCGTCGCAGGCGTCGGTGCGCTGCCGTCGTTGGCGACCGATCAGATGCCGGCGCGACCGCGATGCGTGGTGCTGCTCTCGGGCGCGGACGGAACGCCGATCTGGCACGAACCGTTCTGTCAGCTTCGCGGTGGTTCGCAGAGTGTGTCGCTCGGACCCGACGTCGATGGCGATCATCTCGCTGACATCGCCATCGGCACCGATCAGACGCGCGGCGCGGACGCACGCGTAGTGCTCGTGTCGGGGCACGACGGTCATTTGCTCCGTCGCATCGCGCCGCCGGCCGGACCCGCGGGTCCCGGGTTCGGATGGCCCGTGGTGCTCGGTCCCGATCTCGACGGCGATCATGTCGGCGACGTCGCAGTGGGGAGCGTCGGCGCCGGTGGCGCGCACGTGACCATCGTGTCGGGTGCGACGGGCGCGGCGATGGCGGACACGGTCGCACGCGGCGAGACGGGCTTTCCGAACCTGCGCCTCGCGATCGCGGATGGGATTCTTCACGGCGATGCGCCGGGGATTCTGATCGGAGCACCCGACGACGGGCTCCACGTGTTCAACTTGTCGACGACGCGCGGACCGTGAGACGGCCCGCGGCTCTGCCCTGGGAGGACGACGATGCGGGTTGCAGTGCTCGGTTCGGGTAGCTGGGGAACCGCGCTGGCAAAGGTGCTGGCGGACAAGGGACACAAGGTTGCGTTGTGGGGGCGGCGTCGCGAACTCACGGAGACGATCCGCACGACGCGACAGAACGGAACGTTTCTTCCGGGGATCGAGCTTCCGGTCACGCTGAGCGCGACGAGCGAACTCGGCGAGGCGCTGCACGAGGCCGAGATGATCCTCGTGGCGATTCCGACCCACGGTCTCCGTGAGGTGCTGCGATCGGCCGCGCCGCTGGTGGGAAAACACGTGCCGGTGGTGAGCGCGACGAAGGGGATCGAGAACGAGACGCTCGTGTTGGTGAACGAGGTCATCGAAGACGAATGGCGCTGGTCGAAGCCGTACCTCGCGGCATTGTCGGGACCGTCGTTCGCGATGGAAGTCGCGCAGCGTCTGCCGACGGTCGTCGTCGCGGCGGCGCGCGAACTCGATCTCGCGCGCGAAGTGCAGCAAGCGTTCTTCAGCGACGGAACGTTCCGCGTGTATCTCTCGACCGACGTCGTCGGCGTCGAGATGGGCGGTGCATTGAAGAACGTCATCGCCATCGCGGCCGGCGCGAGCGACGGCATGGGCTTCGGTCACAACGCGCGCGCGGCACTCATCACGCGCGGACTCGCGGAGATCGGCCGTCTCGCCGTCAAACTGGGTGGCGAACCGCGCACGCTCTCGGGCCTCGCGGGAATGGGCGACCTCGTGCTCACGTGCACCGGCTCGCTCTCGCGCAATCGTCACGTGGGATTCGAACTCGGGCGCGGTCGCAAACTCTCCGATGTTCTCGGCGAGATGCGCCAGGTGGCCGAGGGCGTGCGCACCGCCAAGAGCGCGTTCGATCTTGCGAAACGCGAGCAGGTCGCGATGCCCATCGTCGAAGAGGTGTACTCGGTGCTGTACGAGGACAAGGATCCGCGGACGGCGGTGTTCGATCTGATGGTTCGCGAAGCGCACAAAGAGTTCGACTACTGACACCGGCCCCTGCGCGGGACGCGCGAGCGACGCGTGATAGCGTTGCTCGATGCATCCTTTCGTCGCGCGGTTCGCACTTCTGTTCGGCCTCGGAAGTCTCTCGGCTTGCACGCTGGTGCTCGAGACCATCGCGCGCGATGCGGGCGCGGATCGAACGGTCGCCGATGTGTCGGGCGATCGCGTCGGCTCGCTCGACGTCGTGACCGACGTGGCCGCGCAAGACGCCGCAGTCGACGTGCCGGTCGCGCCCGATGTGCAGATCAACTGTGCGCCCACCGAGCGCGTGTGCGCGGGCGTTTGCACCAACGTGCAGAGCGACGACGCGAACTGCGGCGCATGCGACATCGCTTGCCCCACAGGAACGAGGTGCACCAACGGTCACTGCGACTGCGCGAACGGCGAGACTCGCTGCGACGGGCAGTGCGTGAACGTCGCGAACGATCGCGCGAACTGCGGCTCGTGCGGCACGGTGTGCCCGAACACGATGGTCTGCGCTGCGGGGCAATGCGTGACGTCGTGCGCCTCGCCGACGACGGATTGCGGAGGCTCGTGTGTCGACGTGTCGACGAGCATCGATCACTGCGGCACGTGCCTCGACGCGTGCGCGGGTGTCTCGAACGGCCAGGCGAGTTGCGTGAACGGTACGTGCGGTGTCGTCTGCAATGCGGGATTCCACGCGTGTGCCGAGCGATGTGTGAGCGACCTCGACCCCAACACCTGCGGGCATTCGTGCACGCCGTGCCCGCCCGCGCCGACCGGTGGGATCACGACGTGCTCGGCCAGCGGAACGTGCGGCGTTCGATGCGCGGTGGGTTTCCATCAGTGCAGCGGCGCGTGCGTGAGCGACACCTCGCCGAACTCGTGCGGCACGTCGTGCACGCCATGCGTCGCGGACGCGAACACGGTGGCGACGTGTGTATCAGGTCAGTGCGGTTCGATGTGCCGAAGCGGCTTCGCGCGATGTGCTGGCGTCTGCGTTTCGCTCTCGACCACCACCAACTGCGGCGGGTGCGGTATCGCGTGTCAGGTGGGTCAGACTTGCAGCGCCGGCGCGTGCGTGGGTTCGATGTCGTGCGGGACCGGGCAGGTCTTGTGCGGAGCGCGTTGCACGAATCTCAATACCGACCCCACCAATTGCGGCGCGTGCGGAATTGCGTGCTCGGGCGGTTCGGGGTGCGTCGGAGGCAGTTGCATCACGCCGGTGATGGACGTGATCACGCGCGACGCCACGGCGTCGGTGGACGGGGGGTAGCGGGGACGATCAGCGCGCGGCGCGGGTTGAGACGCGCTCGCGGCGAAACCCCGCGGTCGACGCGCGAACCCCCACTCAGTCGCGTCGCCGCCCCCGATCCGGGGATCCGGGGGCAAGGAGTCGCCGGCAGGCGACGGAGTGGGGGAGTGAACGCGCGACTACGCGCGACGACGGCGCGCGACGGCGACCGCAACCGCTGCACACGCAACGAGTGCGAACGGTGCGCGCGTCGGATTCGAACCGCGCGACGGCGCCGCCGAGCAACCGCCGTGACCCGTGCCGGTGCCGCTGTCCGCGGTCGTTCCGCCATCGGTCGTCGTGCTCGCATCGGTCGCGGTCGGGCCTGCGTCCGGCGGCGCGTTCGGGTCGGGCACGCATGCGGGGTAGCCGCCGGCGGTTCCGCAGATCCATGCATCGGGGCACTCGCAGCCCGTGTCGGTGCAGCGCAACTGACCGTCGATCGGAAGGCACGACAACGGTTGCACGCACTCGTCGTTGCTGCGGCACGGATCGCCGAAGTTCGCGGTGTTCGACGCGGGCGGATCGATCCACGCGGGCAGGTCGTTGCCGCCGGCCGCAGCCGCGTCGCGCGCTTCCGAACGGATCCATTCGGCGAACGAGTCGACGCGCGTGTAGATCGGCCCGTCGCATGTGTTCGCGCCACCGCGCGACACGCTGCCGATGACTTGCCCGACCTCGTCGAGCGCCGGACCGCCCGAGTCGCCCTCGCACGTGCCCGTATCGCCGAGCCACTCGGACATCGCGGTGAAGTTGATGCCGCGCTGCGCGTACGCGCCGACGAATTGAATCTGCAGCCCCGAGCGAATGCGTCGCGTGCCCGCACCCTGGTTCGCGCCGTTGATCGCGCCGTATCCGACCGCGGTGAACATCTCGCCGTTCGTCGGCGCGAGATCGAGTCGCGGTGTGCGGAGGCCGACGTCGGTGATGTTCGACGAGAGTCGCAGCATCGCGATGTCCTTGCCGCACAGCGCGCTGCCGGTGCTGCCCGGCGGGATCAACACTTCGCTGACACCGACGAACGTGCTGCCGAAGCCGATCTCGGTGTCGGTCGTGACCTGGAAGTTACGCGCCGCGAACGGTGCGCCGGCCGTGGTCGTGTCGAGCATCTGTCCGCTCGACGGGTCGGTGAATGCTTCGCATGCGAAGTACTGCGTCGACAGTTCCGACACGCAGTGACGCGCGGTGAGCACCAGGTTCGGAAGGATCAGCGAGCCCGTGCACATCGCGATGCCCTGCGACGTGTGGATCACGATGCCGACGACGTTCGTGGTCGTCGTGTCGGTCTGCCCGCCGGTGACGGGAGCGACGACGGTGCCGGTCGCTCCATCGGGCGATGCGCACTGGAACAACGAAGTCGAAAGAGCGACGGCTGCGGCGATGCGTCGAACGAGCATGGGCTTCCTCCGAGACGGCGGGCGAACAGGCGGTCCTGCAAGCAATCACGCGAAGAGATGTCGGCAAGCTGTGTGGCGGGAACGCGCCGCAGACTAGCAGTTCGATTGCGTGGGGAAAGATGCAACGGAGGCGCGTCGGGCGTTGACGCGGCGCGCGAACGAACCTGTTCGCATCGGAACGAAATTGCGCAGCGTGACTGCGCTTCGGAACGTGACCGAGTGGTCTGCTTGCCCGTTACTTCGGCAGAACGATCCGCGGGTCCTTGGGATGTCGCCGATAGAGCAGCAGCGTGCGGCCGAGCACCTGCGCGACGACGCTCTTCGTTTCCGCAGCCAGCACCTCGGCGACGTCGTGACGATCTTCCGGCGCTTCGGGCCCGATCTTGATCTTCACGAGTTCGTGCTGCTCGAGCGCGGCATCGACGGCTTGGGTCACGCCCTCGGTGAGACCGCCCTTGCCGAGTTGCACGACGGCCTGGAGGTTGTGCCCGAGGGCACGGAGATGCCGGCGCTGCTTGCCGGTGAGTGGATTCGTCGTAGCGGTCGGCTCGGTCATGGAAGGGGGCGGAGGGTAGTGCGAGGTCCGCGGCGGCGCACGCGAGATCAGAACGAATAGCGCACGCCGAGGCCGAAGCTGTTGACCGCCAGGTCGTAGCGCCCGGCGTTGATGGGGTGCATCGGCGCCTGGTCGCTCGCGCGGAACGGCGCGAGTTGATAGATGCGCGCATCGGCTTCGGCGACGGCGACCGAGTTCGCGAACACGTGGTTGAACATCACGTCGATGCGAAGTCGATTCCACGTGAAGCCGAGCCCGGCGGTGAGCAGGAAATGATTCGTGTCGAACGTGAGCACCGACGTGTACTCGGGTGCCGTCGCGCTCGTCTCGTACGCGAAGCCGAGCCGCGGCGAGAGGATCGTATGCTCACCGATGCGTTGATGCCGCTCGGCGCCGAGGCGGACGGCTACTGGCTCGCTGACGGTCCTGCGGGCGT
>CBIHQZ010000013.1:0-19787 GCA_966212315.1 uncultured Myxococcales bacterium | reverse complement strand
GGGGCGGGCGCGGGCGGGGAGTTACACCGACTCGGTCACGTGCATGGCGGCATGCGGGCATCGCGGTGATTGCTGTCGCGACGCGCACCACGTTCCGCACGTGATCCATCTCGGAACGCAGCGTCTCCGGCACATCTCGATCGCCGATTGGGACGCCACGCTTCCGCCGCGTCCCGCGCAGATTCCGTGAGCTGCACGTGTGAGCGACTCGCACCGAGTCGTCACGCGAGGGCCAGCACTCCATCGCTCGCTTCGAGTTGCGGCGACTCCACCGATGCGCGCAGCAACGCACCACGGCGCCAGTGGTACAGCCCGCCCTCGAGCGCATCACCCGCGCTTCGCAGCCAGATCACAGGGCGGCCGTCGGTCAGCGGAACGGTGCACTCGGCGTCGCGAAATGCGGGAGACCACGTTCCGCAGTTGCCATGGAACACGCCGTCTTCCCAGTGCGCGAAGGCCTGGTGCGTATGTCCGAGCACGACCGCGCGTGCGTCATGGATCCGCGCGATCTCGCGCTGACAGCGCGCGGTGTGACGGTAGGTGTCGTCGAGAGGCGGCTTCGGAACGAGAAGCTCGTACGCGGCGATCGCAGCGACGCTGCCGACGGCTGCGGTGGTGGTGGCAACCGGACCGGCGAGGGAGGCCGCGCCGATGGCGACGAGACCCGCGCTGCCGAGCGCGACGCGATCGAGCCACAACTCGCGGAGCGCACTGTGAGCGTGCTCGTTCGAGGGCTGTGCGAAGAGCTTCGCATGCTCGCGCAGTGCCTCGAGCGGTGCGTTCGTTTCGCGCGCGGATCGCTCGCTCGCTCGCTCGATCAATTCGTCCGCGCGCGGAACCCGGTGCTCGAGCAGTTCGCGCATCACTCGCATCGCGCCGCGCGCCCACGTCACCGCGAGCGAGTGCGGTGAGCGGGCGTAATAGCGCGCCCAGTGGGCGATGTACTCGCGCGCCGAGAGCATGAAGCTGCTGTCGACGTGCGGATTGAAGTAGCCCATGCGCGCTACGAGATGACGGAACGAGAGCGACCCCATCGTGGGCTGGACGATGCGGCCGTCGGTGGTGAACGGCTCCATCGGGTGACGGAACGCGCAGTAGTGGTCGTACTGATGACCGTGCTCGATGTGGATCGCGTCGGCCGTACGGTGGAACCAGCTGCGGAAGACGATGCGCGACCGAATGCCCTGTGCATCGCACGACGAATCGCGGGTGATGACCGCGTCGATCAGCGCGTCGGCGAGGCGCGCGCGCACGCCGGACCACGAGAGATGTGCGTCGTGGTTGCCCGACACGAAGACCACCGTGTGCCCGGCGACGAGCAGGTCCGCGATGCCGCCGACGAAGCGAGGATGGTCCGCGAGGATCTGGCAGAGCACGTCGCCCGCTTCGTGCTCGGTGGGCGTCGTGGATTCTTCGCGCACGAGACCGTTCACGACCGTCGGCGCGTCGAAGTCGAACAGGTCACCGTTGAACACCAGCGTCAGGGCCGCCGTGCGCGCCTCGTCGCGAAGGTGCTCGAAGAGCTGCCCGAAGTCTTCGTCCGGCGAGAAGCGCGGCTGGCGATAGCGCATCCACACTTCGTCGCCCGAGGTCGACTGGCAGAGGTGAACGTCGGAGATGACGACGGTGTGGTTCACGATGGGTTGATTCCATGGGGGCATCGTGATCGCCAGCTTCGCGCGCGCGAATGACTGCGAGATGAAGCCGCGATGACGCCGGCGTGACATGCGCGGGTGCCAATGGAGCGCGCACATGTGCGTGCCGCGCGACGACCGTCACGCCGCGTCGCGGCGGAGCGTGCGCCTGTCTTTGCGCCTCGGCGTCGCGACACCCGCGAGCACGAGCAACCATCCAGCGAACGACGACCCGCCCGCCGGTCGTTCGGTGCGACAGCCGCAGCCACTGCCGGTGGTGTCGGGTCCATCGTCCCGCGCATCGTCGAGCGAAACGTCTGGGCGCGCATCGACCGACGCATCGGCACGCTTGGACGCATCGGTCATCGCCATCGCATCGGTCGCCGCATCCGCCGAGCCGCCATCGAGCGCCGTCGTCGCGCCGAACTCGTACGGCCCGCGGTCCCACCCCGCGCCCGCGGGTCGCGATGCACCGTCGAAGTCCGTTGCGAAGACCGTGGACAGATCGCGCCCCGAGTCGATCGCAGGACTCGACGCGCGCAGGTGAAAATCACCACTGGCCGGCGCGACGCATTGCGGATCGCTGGTGAGTGTCGACGCGTCCTCGGCCGACCACACCGCGTTGCCGTTGCCGTTTTCGAAAAAGACGTTGTGATCCGACGTGAGGACCCAATCGGTGTTGTCCGCGCCCGCGGCGTCGAAGCGCCGGCCCCAGCTGCCGTTCGAGAGAAACAGATTGTTCTGCATCACCGCGCGCGCAACCGGATCGGCGAACACGTCGCGGTTCTGCGCCATGCGAACGCCCTCGTACATGTTGCCCGCGAACACGCTGTTGTAGACCTCGATCTCGGGTCCGTTCTGCGCGAAGAGTCCCGTCTCACGGTTGGCCCACGATTGCACGTTCATCAGCGTGAAGTGATTCAGCGCCGTCGCGTTCGGGCAGTCCGAAGGGCTGCAGTGCTCGTCCCACAGCTTGAACCCGACGATGTTGCGCGCCGCGATGCAGCGCTCGATACGAACGTCCGTTGCGGTGATGTCGAAGCCGTCGTCTTCGTTGTCGGTCGCGACGCAATCGATGAACGTGATGCGCGCGTTGCCGTCGTCGTCGGTGTGAAATCCATCGCCTTCGACTGCGCCGACGTTCGTGTCACCGATGTTCGTCGTCGCCGATGCGCGCTCGACGTGAATGTCGGTCGACGCGCCGCTGATGCTCACCGACGCGCCGCCGTCGCGGAACGAATTGCGGGACGACACGAGGTCGCGGATGTCGACGCGCGCACTGTGATTCGTGATCCAGATGCCGTGCCCGCAGTCGTGCAGATTCATCCGACGGATGCCGATGTCGGTCGCGCCATCGAGGCGAATGCAAAGGCCGTGATGCGAGATCTCGAAGCCTTCGAGATCGATGAACGCGCGCCCCGAGAGGTCGAAGGGAGATGAAGTCGTCGAGGCCTCGCCGCGCGGATCGTGGGTGCCGCGCACGTGCACTGCTTCGTCGCCGAATGCGCGAAATGTGATGGGCGCGAGGGCGCTGCCAGAGTTCGCCGGACCCACGCGTTCGGCCGCGGTGTAGGTCCCCGCGCGCATCGCGACGACGTCGCCGCCGATGGCGACCGGAAACGTGTCTTCGATGCGTTGATACGCCGTCGCGGCACCGCTGCCGCATGCGCGCGTCGCGGGGTCGTACGTCGTGCAGGACGACGATGCGATCGTTCCGTCGACGTAGAGCGTGGCCCCGATCGCGACGTGTTCCCCAGTCACGAAAGCGAACGCACCAAACAGGAGAGTCGAGGCTCGGCGCGCGGTGGAGAGGTTCGATCGCATGGCACTCCAGCCCACGAAGATGCCATCACATGACGGCGCACTGCGACCTCGTCCCGCCCCGGACCTTCACGACATGCGCATGCGTAGTCAGATCACGGCCGCCGGCACGCGCGGCTCGTATCGTCCGCGGCATGTCGTCGTCCAAAGACACCACCCGGCGCGCGTTCCTCACCGTCGTCGGCGCTGCGAGCATGGGCGTCGCGTGTCGGCGAACGGCGAGCGCGGGACAAGAACAGCACGGCGCGCCACGCGGTCCACTGACGGGTGCGCCGCGCGAAGGACAGTGGCGTCTCCCTGCCGGCGCGGTGATGCCCACGCGCGCGCTCGGCGCGACGGGGGTGCAAGTCAGCATGCTGGGGCTCGGCGGATTCCACATCGGCATTCCGCGTGACGCGCAGGAGGGCGTGCGCATCGTTCGCACCGCCATCGATCACGGCGTCACGTTTCTCGACAACTGTTGGGACTACAACCACGGCGCGAGCGAGGAACGAATGGGGCTCGCGTTGCGCGACGGATATCGGCGCCGCGCGTTTCTCATGACGAAGCTCGATGGCCGCACCGTTGCGTCCGCGAACGCGCAGTTGGAACAATCGCTGCGACGCTTGCAGACCGACGTGATCGACCTGGTGCAAGTGCACGAGGTGATCCGCATGAACGACGCCGAGCGCGTGTTCGACCGCGGCGGCGCAATGGAAGCGCTGATCGCCGCGCGCACCGCGGGGAAGATCCGCTTCATCGGGTTCACGGGGCACAAGGATCCTTCGATCCATCTGCACATGCTCGAGACCGCGACCGCCCACGGATTTCGTTTCGACACGGTGCAGATGCCGCTCAACGTGATGGACCCGCACTATCAGAGCTTCGAACAACGCGTGCTTCCGTCGCTCGTGCGCGATCACATCGGCGTCATCGGCATGAAGGCGCTCGGGTCCGGCATCATCTTGCGCAGCGGCGTCGTCGATCCCGTCGAGTGTCTTCAGTACGCGATGAACCTGCCGACCTCGGTGGTGGTCACGGGGTGCGACAGCGTCGGGGTGCTCGAACAAGCCCTCCATGCGGCCTTCTCGTTTCGACCGCTCGCCGACGCAGACGTCGCAGCGTTGCTCGCGCGAACAGCCCGCGTCGGTCGCGACGGGTCTTACGAAAGGTTCAAGACGACGGGTCGATTCGATGGCACGACCGACAATCCGCAATGGCTCGAGAGCGATGTGCTCTGATTCGCATCAACGCGCTGGTGTCGCGATTCGCTTCGCGCTCTGATCCGACGGTGACCTACCGAGAAGCCGCGCCGACTGCCGCCCCGCCACCTCCTCTCGTCATTCCGCAGGTCGGTGTGATCGGGCGCGTGCTCATTACCGTCGTGGTTGCCGCTTCGATCGCGTTCTTCCTCGGGATGGCGGCGTGGACCACGCAGGATTCGTATCTCGAGTGCCACCGCACGGCGGACTCGTCGATCCCGCAATGCGTGAACGACAAGTTCTATCCCTTCTCGATCGCCACCCACGAAACACTGCCTTCCATTCGCGGCGTGCGTGTCGAGGAAAGGATCAGTCGTGGTCGCGGCGGCTCGCACGAGCATCTCGTGCTCGTGCTCGATCACGGAGCCACGACGAGCGAGTTTCCCGGCATCGGAAAGAGCGGCGTCAACGCGCCTGCGGTTGCCGCGGAGATCGGGGCATTCCTCGGCGATGCATCCCGCGAACGGGCGCGATGGCATCTGCGTGAATCGGTCTATCCCGTCACCGCGCTGATGTTCGCGTTCGCCGTCGCGATGGGGATGCTGGCGGGGCTGGCGTTTCGCCGAACGACGATCGCGTTCGAACCCGGGTCGCGCGTCGTGACGGTCCGCGTGGGGCGCTGGCCGGCGCGGGCGAAACCGTGGACGGCGAAGATCGACGACATCCAGCGCGTCGAGCGGATCGAGTCGTTCGATCATCAGTCCGGCGTCAAGTACTCGGTGCAACTCATCGCGCGCGGCGCCGCATCACACGCGCTCGGACTCGGCTTGCGAGATCCGCTCGCGGCCGACGCAGTGATCAAACGGATCGACGAACAGCTCGCGGGCTGGCGCGCCTGACGCGTTGGCGATGGATCCGTCTCAGCGCGGCGCGTCGAACGTGTAGCGCGCCGAGAGACTCGGGATGAACGCGGGACGATCCATCGCGCCGTTGTCGTTCGCCCGGAAAGCCATCGACAGATGCGCGCCGACTCCGAGCGCGCGCGTCACCCTCGCGATCGCGCCCACCTCCGTCACCGTGTGGAACATCCACAACGTGTCGCGCTGCCCCGAGATGCCGATCAACTGAAACGCGATCGTCTCCGATGCGTAGATGTCGACTCGGTCGGCGAGCCGTGTGCCCACGCGGGCACCGAGATCCAGGCTCCCGAAGAACGACGTGTTGTAACGCGCCGTGATGGGCATCGAAGCGCGCGACGAGTCCGGCGCGATTCCGACCCCACCACCGAGTCCGGCGACGAACGCGAAGTGATCGCTGTCGGGATGGAGCCGCACGTGAAAGCGGCCGCCGCCGAGTCCTCCCGCGACACCGCGATCGCCGAACATCATTCCTCCCGCGGCCTCGCCCCCGATCGCGAGGTTGCGCTGCATCTGCCAGGTAACCCGCGCGCCGAGTGCACCCGACGGCACGACCGACGTGCGCTGCGGCGCGGGAGCCGACGTCGATGACGACGTCGCACTCGTGAAGTCGCCCGCATACGACGCGTAGCCGCCGGCGGAAATGCTGCCGACCGGGTCGCGTGTCGTTCCTTCCGTCGCGAGTGCGAACGGCGGAGGCGCGCAGGCCGCACCGAGCGAAGTGACGAGAGCGAGGGCGAGGGCGAGACTCGATATCTGGCGGAGGTGCGACATCACGAGCGCTCCTCCGCAATCGGCGCGCCACCGGAAAATGCGCGTGAACTCACGGCCGCGCGGCGGCGATGTGCCGTGGCACACGCGACAACGCCGGACAGCGCTGCCCTGGTGACTCGACCCTCGATCGACAGACCGACGCGCCGCCCGAACGCGCGCGCATTCGATGACACACGCACTTGAATCAGGGCACGCGCCGAACCGTCGGCACCCACATCCACCCGAGCGCACCGGGCCGCGTGTCAATGTCGATCGAGTCACCCACGTTCAGCGTGCGGTAGACGGGCCATGCCACGCCGACCTTGTCGCGCGCACGACCCGGTCGCCAACTCGCGAACCACACTTCGTGATCGTGTCGGTACATCCGCGTGATCTGCACGCGGTGAGTGGTCACCGGTCCGCCGTCGAGCCCCGAGTTCGCCGCGAAGATCGCCAGCGCCGTCAGCGGCGTCACCGCGAAGAGCAGCAGCAGCGAGACCACCACCCACTCCTGCAACCCCGCCGGACGGCCGCGAAACGCCGCGAACAACGCGCCGACCACGACGAGCCACGCGAGAACGCCGAGGCCGAAGATCTTGATCGAATCAGCATCGTCCATCGGCGGATGAACGAACGGAACGAGCGCGAACGAAGCCACGCCGAGCACCACGCCGACGAATGCCACGAACACCGGGCGCGACAGTCGCGTGCGCGGGTTCGCCCCTGCCTTGCTCGGATCGAAGGACGGGAGGGCCGCGCGGATCTCCTGCAACGTGCGCAGGACATCCGGCAGCTCGGGGCTCTCGAACGACGCGTAGTACCCGCGCAGCCGCGACGCACCGAGACCGTCGCTCGACATGTCGAGGTCGTATCCGAGTCGCAGCAACTGAAGAACCTGTGCGCGAATCTCTGGCTGCGCGAAGGCCGAGCGAACGGTTTCGTCGCTGGCCGACGACTCGATGTACGCAGCCTTGTCGAACGCTTCGTCCCCGAGCTGCACTTCGCGGTTGAGGCCCATCGATTTGCCGAATCGGTCCATCGCGCGTTCGGGGCGAACGAGGATCCCGGGGAGCGGCGCAGGCGGGAGGCGGATCGACTGGCGAATGTAGTCGCGCCCGTACTGCTGCACCTGGAAGCGCGCGCTCATGCCGGCGAGTTCGAACTCGATCTCCGCGGGCTGGCGATAACCGCTCGGACGGCGTGCGGCGACCGAGCGGGCGCCCAGTTTCTCCAGCGCCGCGAATCCAGCCGTCGCACGGCGCATCAGGCGCGACCGCATCCAGTTGATGATCGCGGCGACGAAGCCGGCGTAGAGCCCGACGATCACCAACCCGATGAGCGCCTTCCGGAGTCCTTCTGTCACGGCGACCTCCCTTTGCGCGCGGACGATATCACGCGCTCCGAACGCGCATTCTCGCGAGGAGCCCATGCGTCCGGCGATGACAGCATGCTGTCATCTATCGCAACGACACGCTGCCCGTCGAGCGCGATCCAGTGACACTGGTGCCTCGGCGCTCCATTCGCGTCCCGTGACGAGACGCGTATTGTTCGTCGCGTGAGGGTGAAAGAGAGCAGCACGAGTCCTCTGGGCGTCGCGGCCTTCGTGCTGGCGGCGATTGCATCTCTGACGGCATGCACGACACGCGCGACCGAAGTCCTCGTCGTCGTCGACACCGATGCACCCGCTCGTGTCCTCTCGATGCGCGCCACCACGTCGCGCGGCGCCGCGCGATCGGCGCATCCCGATGTTCGCGCGTGGACGCGCACCGGATCCGCCGACGACTTCATGTTCCCCGCGTCGTTCGCGATCGTGCCGGGGACCGGTCCGCATGACGGCGCGGTGACATTGCAGGTGCAGTTGCAATTCGCCCCCGCGAACAGCGGACAGCCGGTCGTGACGGCACAGCGCACCGCCCGCTTTCGTTTCGCCGATCACGTCCCGAGCTACATCCGCATCTTCGTTCCCGCATCGTGCGGAAGTCTCGTGACGCCGCCTGCACACTGCGCCGATGCGGCGACCGTCTGCACCGTCAGTGCGTTCTGCGAAGAGCACTCGCAGACCTGCGGCGAAGACGGCACGTGCATCACGCCCGACGTGACACCGACCGCCCTCGCGGATGCCGCGGTACCCATCACGGATGCCCGCATCGACGCGATCGATGCCGCTGCGGACGCATCCACCGAGGCCTGCGTTCCGAGCTGCGGTGCGCGACGTTGCGGCGACGACGGCTGCGGCGGTTCCTGCGGCACGTGCGCGATGGGCGAAGCTTGCGGTGCGACCGGTGCCTGTTTCGCGTGCGTGTTCGGCGCGCGCTGCGACACGGGCAACGCGTGCACCATCGGCGCCGCCGAATGCGGAACCGGCGCAGCGCAGTGCACGGTCGCTTCGAATGCGAGCCCCGGCACCGCATGCACGGGCGGCGTGTGCGATGGCCGCGGAACATGCGTGCCATGCGCATCCGGTGCAACCTGCTCGGCCGCGA
Source organism: uncultured Myxococcales bacterium (assembly GCA_966212315.1). Taxonomy (GTDB): domain Bacteria; phylum Myxococcota_A; class Polyangia; order Polyangiales; genus CBIHQZ01. Next base: position 10,998 of record CBIHQZ010000013.1, on the reverse strand, counting down.
ACGAGTGCGACAACGGCATGATCGATTGTTCGACCGGCGCGCCTGTGTGTCAGGCCGGCACGCATCGCACGGCGGGCGCGGCGTGCAGCGGCGGCGTGTGCGACGGCAACGGGACGTGCATCGCGTGCAGCACGGGGATGTCCTGCGCGACGGGGAATCCCTGCACGATCGGAAGCATCCGATGCGACACCGGGATGCCCGTGTGCACGTTCGCGAGCAACGCATCGAGCGGCTTGCCGTGCGCGGGAGGAGTCTGTGACGGCGCCGGTCGCTGCAACGGATGCACGGCCGGTGTGAGTTGCACGCCGAGCAATCCGTGCCAGACGGGGACGACTTCGTGTTCGACCGGAACGCCGCTCTGCAACGCCACCGGTTCGGCGAGCGCGGGGACGAACTGCCCGGGCGGTGTGTGCGACGGCGCCGGGGTCTGCGTCGCTTGCACGCAAGGTGCTCCGTGCACGCCCGCGACAGTGTGCGCACAGGGCACGATCGATTGCTCGACCGGACGTGCGGTCTGCCAGAGCGGCGGCTTCGCGGCACAGGGCACGACGTGTGGCGCGGGCGCCTGCGACGGCGCTGGACACTGCGTGATCAATCTCGGCACGGCGCAGGACTCGATGATCGCGGTACCCGCAGGCGTGACGAACATCCGCATCCAGGCCTGGGGCGCAGCGGGCGGCAACTCGCGCGGCGGCGTGATGTGCCACGGCGGATACGGCGGATACGTCGAAACCGTGGTGACGGTGACACCGGGCGAGATGCTGCGCGTGGTCGCGGGCGGTCCGGGTGGCGACCCGACCTCCACCACCGGCGGCAGCGGCGGAACACCGGGCGGCGGCGCGCGCGCGGTTTTCGCGTTGAGTCAGATCGGCGGCGGTGGTGGCGGCTTTTCGGGCGTGTTCCGTGGCGCGACCGCGCTCGCGATCGCGGGTGGTGGCGGCGGCGGTGCTGGAAGCACGACACTGGTTCATTGCCACGGTGGCGGCGGCGGCGGGTCGATCGGCATCGACGGCGGATCGAACAGTTCGAGCGGCGGCACGCAAACGAGGGGCGGACAGACACAGGGCCGCGGCGGATCCACCGCGGGCGTCGCGCTTCAGGGCGGTCTCGGCGGATCGGGGAGCGACAGCGGCGGGGGTGGTGGTGGCGGATACTTCGGCGGGGGCGGCGGTCAGGGTGCTGATACCGATGGCGACTCGGGCGGCGGGGGGTCCGGATTCGCCAGCGGCGCGGTCGTGATGCTCACCGCGGCCGGCGCGACGTTGCCCGCGAACTCGCAGAGTCCGCTCCGTGGCTTTGCGGGGTCGCACGCGGCACCCGGTCGCGTCGTGCTCACGATGCCGGGGATGTGACCGCGCGATCGCGACGCTCGTTACATGCAGCCCGCGATCCCGCACACCGCGTCCGGCGGTGCGAGAGTGGTCGCCTCGGGAATCTCGAGATCACGCAGCACGCTGTCGTTCGCGTTGCCCGCGTACGCCACGCGCATGAGCCCCGGTTGTGACGCGGCCACACCGTTCGCGACGCCCGCGGCTTCGCGCTGCCGCTGGATCACTGCATCCCGCAAGGTGAGTGAGCCCTGCGTGATCGCGACGCCGAAGCCGCCGTCGATGATCGTTCCGTCATCGATCGTGAGACTGCATCCGTTGCCCGCGTGTAGCGCGTAGGCGACCGCGCGCCCGACCGGCATCACCATGCCACCGTTCGCATCGAATCGAATCGTGCTGCTCGCGACGCTACGAACGAAAAGGTCGGCGCCGTGAACCGATGCGTCGCGTTCCATCGCGCCGTCTTCGGGATGATCGACACGGGGCGTGAACGGAACCGCTGCCACCCCCGCGCCTGCCACGTGCTCGATCGCGACCCGCGCGATCTCGACGTCGGCATGACCGAACACGCCGAGCCCCAGTCCGAAGCCGCGTGCGCCGGGCGTGACATCGGTAATGATCGTGTCTTCGAGCCGCGCCGACGAACCTTCGCGCACGATGCTCACGCCGATCTCGCGATGACGCGCGATCAACACGCGCGTCGCTTCGAGTCGCCCGCCGTCCACCTCGATGCCGCGACCGAAGGTGCCGTTGGCGCGCGGTTGCGAGTCGGTGATCGCACTGTCGCTCAACGTCGCGCGTGTCGCCGCGCCGACCATCACGAGCCCGGCTTCCACATTGTTGCGAACATGCGAGCGATCCATCGTGAGCACGCCGCCCGATTCGATGGCGAGACCGCGCCCGCCCTGACCGTCGGCGCGGGCGTGGGTGCCTTCGACTACGCTGGCATGCAGTTCGAGCAACGCGCCCGCGATGGCGGACACGCCGATCTCCGTGTTGTCGACTACGCGCACACGTGTCGCCTGCAGAGAGGCCCCGATCTCGACGCTCGCGCCGCGTCCGCCGTTCGAGTCATCGATGGCGCGCGTGGCGTCGACGACCGCATCGCTGATCACGAGGGTCGCGCTGTCGGTACCGAGCACACCGATGCCAGTGGCGCGACGCACGCGGAGTCCGGTCGCATCGAGATGCGCACCGGTGTCCACGCCCACGCCCACGCCGCCGCCGCGCCGAAGATCCGCTGCCGCGACCGTGTCGATCACCGCGACGTCGGTGAGCGTGACGCGCGTGGCCGCAGCGCCCGCGTAGATCCCCACGCCGCGCGCATTGCGAACGAGCGTTCGCGTCGCGTCGATCGAGCCTCCACCATCGGCAGCGAGACCGCGATCGAGACCACCGGCGATGACCGTGTCAATCAGCCGAATCTGTGCGCCAGAGCCGGGTGCAATCGCGCTCGCGCCCATCGCACGGACCAGCAGCGTGCGCTCCGCGGTGACGACCGTCGAGCGGCCGGCATAGAGCGCATTTCCGCCTGCGCCCATGCGACCGATCGTGTCGCGCACGACACTGTCCGAGAGCGTTGCCTGCGAGTCGGCGCCGGTGGTGAACACGCCCGCGAGCGGACTATTGCTGACAACGGTGCGACGCGCCGTGAGCACCGCGCCCTGTTCGATCGAGAGACCGACGCCGAGTGTTCCGCTCGCGGTCGGCTGCGTGCCATCGATCCATACGCCCGCGGTTTCGACCACGGTGCCTGCGCCCACTGCGCGAAGCGCGCGACCCGCCGCACCCGCGACGATGCTGTCTTCGATGCGTGCGTGCGCGCCGTCGCGAACCGTGAGCGAGTCGCTCCCGCCCGCGAGTCGCAACCCCCGCAGGAGGGTTCGCGCGGTCGCACCCGACACGTCGATCGACGGTGAGCCGCCGTTCGCCGCGACGTGCACACGCGACGCGCACACCCCCACGAGGTTCACGCGCGTCGTGATCGCGGGCGGGGCGAGGTAGTCACCGGCTGCGAGGACGATCCACGTATCGCCGGCCCTCCCGGTGCGTGCGAGCGCTGGGGCAAGGGTCGCGTACGGATGCGTGGGCGTTCCGTCGGCGAGAGATGGATCGGCGCTCGCGTCGACGTAGTACACCGGGTCCGTCCCGCGAACGGCATCGATGTCTGCGAAGCGCGAAGCGGGGCAAGTCGACGTACCCGTGGCGGTGCACGTGCCGTCGGGAAGAGGCTCGGAGTCGGTGCCGCAATCGGTGCGAAGCGAAGGCTCGCAAAGGCCGTCGGCGGTGCGCGTCCACGCCATCGGGCACGACGACGAGGCGCTGCCGAGCGGAGCGTCTCGCGCGGGCGGTGCATCGGTAGACCCGTCTCCGATCCACCCGCCCTGAATCGTGCCCTCCGATGCGCGGGTGAATGCGACGCGGGAATCACTGCACGCAGACTGATCGCGCGTGTCGGCGGTCGTGCAGACCAGCACCGTCGGGGCGCACCCGCCCGCGACGAGTGAGGCCCATCCCGGCGGACAACTCCACGTGCCGCCGGGCGCGGCGCAAGCAGCGAGCGACGGCGCGACGAGCGCGGCCCACATGCCACGCATCCGACGCGTCGGTGCGATCACTGGAACGCTCCGCGGAAGATCGGCGGCGGCCACGTCGGCGACGGGTGCAACGCCGTGATCGCGTTGCTCGATGCGATCGGAACCGTGCTGTCGTACACGCCGATCGCGTAGCCGTTGCGTTCGCCGGTGTTGCGTTCGAGCGTCGCGCCCGCGTGGCTGAACACCAGCGCGAAGCGGGCGTTGTCGTCGAAGCGCGTGTCGGTGATCGAAGCGGCGCTCGTACCGTCTGCCATCGAGAGGCCATCGGCGAGCGTGAGCGTGGCGCTCTCGGTTACGAGTTCGTGCGCGCGCGTGTTCGATACGATCGAGCCTTCGAGCGATGTGAGCACTCCGCCGGAAGTGACGCCGAGGCCGAGCGCGCCGTTGTCGTCGATGGCGACGAAGGCCGCGCGCGCAAGCACACCGCGGCTTTGCACGAAGACACCCGGCCCCGTGTTCGATCCGATCGTCGCGCCGCCCATCACGAGCGTGCCCGGAGCCACGCCCGCGGCATCGCTGCCCGACACGAGGACGCCGGTGCGCGCGTTACCCACGATGCGAGTTCGTGCTCCGAGATCGGAAGTGGTGGCATCCGCGTCGATCGACACGCTCGCTCCCGGGCCGACGTAGAGACCGTCGCCGCCGGACGATCCCATCGGCACGACGGTGGCCCCGAGCACGAGTCGTTTCGCGGTCACCGCGCAGTTCGCGTTCTCGGCACGCATCGCGGTGATGCCGTTGGCGATCGACGTCACGTCGTCGAGCCGATGCGGCTGCAATGCGACCCCGCCGAGCAGAGCGATGCCATCGCGCGCATTGCCGCGCACGAGCGCATCGCGAAGCGTGAGTACGGCTGCCTCGGCGACGACGCCGTTTCCGGCGCCATCGCGTACGACCACGCTCTCGAAGTTCCCGTCCGCACCGTGATCGAGCGAGATGCCGCGACCGCCGGATCCGAGAATGGTGAGATGCGTTGCCGTCACGACCGCGGCGTCGACACGCACGCCGACCCATGCGTGCTCGATCGCGACTTCGTCGAGCGTGGCGTGTGCGCCGGCGGTGACGTCGATGGCGAAGGCCGCGTGATCGTCGGGATGATCGGCCGCGTACGTGATGCGCAGCCCCGTCATCGTGAGATCACCGTCTGCGCCCCTGACGGCAACCGCGGACATCGTAGACGCAGCGTCGATCACGGTGCCGCCGTCCGCACGCGAACCCGCGCCGACGATCGTGAGTACGCGAGTGATCGGAACCGACGCGTCGATTCGGTGCGTGCCCGCGGCCAGAACGATCGTGCGCGCCGAAGGCGTTGCAGCGAGTGCTGCCGCGATCGTGGCGAACGGATGGTCCATCGAGCCATCGCCACCTGCGCTCACCATCGGCGCGACGAACACAACCGGGGCGTCGACCTCGCCGAGCGCGGGCCATCCGGTTGCGTGAAGTGGATCGCGTGCGCCGATCGGCGTGCAGTGATCGTCGAACGACGGACGCTCGTCGAAGGCTGCACAGACCGGCACCGTGTGCCTCGGCATGGCGTTGGGCGACGCGTCGAGTCCGAGCGAAGCTTCGCCAGTGCACGCGGTGAGCAACGCGACGACGGAGGTGAGTCGCGAGAGACGATGAGGCCTGCGTTGCGCGGTCATGACGGCGGGAAAGTATCATTGCGCGCGCGATGTGCTGAGCAGCGGCGGGCGCGATGGACGACGGGGACGCTGCGCCAACGCGCGTGACGAGGACGGAAAGGTTGCAGGTGCAGCGCGCGGAGCGGTCGTCGCGCGGCAGGGGCGCGATGACAGCGGAACCGCGATCGACGCATACTGCATGCGATGGCTGCACGCGTTCGTACCACCCTGGCGCCGGGTGCACCGGCAGCGGGGAATGTCGTCGAACCCGGCAATGCATTCATCGGTCGCCAATCGGAGATCGCGACCGTCGAGGCATGGATCGCGCAGGGGGAACGACTCGTTACGCTCACGGGCGTTCCCGGCATCGGCAAGAGCCGGCTCGCGATGCGCCTCGGGGTGCTGCTCGCTCCGCGATTCGTCGAAGGCGGCGCGTGGCTGTGCGCGCTTGCCGATGCGCGCACAGAGACGGAGGCCTGCACCGCAGTTGCCCGCGCGATCGGCGTCCCGCTCGGAGCGGGCGATGCCGTCGCGCAACTCGGTCACGCATTGCACGCGCGCGGACGCATGATGCTGGTGCTCGACGACGCCGACGGAACGGTCGAATGCGTCGGCACGATCATCGGTCGCTGGCTCGTCGCAGCGCCGTCGCTCACCGTGCTCGTGACTTCTCGCGAGGTGCTCCGCGTCCCCGAAGAGACCGCACTCGAACTACAACCTCTCGACCTGCCGAGCGACGACGCGAACGCGCCCGGCGACGCGCTTCGACTGCTCACCGATCGACTGCGCCGTCACCGCAGCACCGCGGCCTCGCTCGAAGACGTGCGCGGGCTCGCGGAAGTCGCGATCGCCATGGACGGACTGCCGCTCGCGCTGGAACTCGCCGCCGCACGCCTCGCGACACTCTCGCCGTCGGTGCTCCTCGCGCGATTGCCGCAACGACTCGAGCTGTTGAACCAGGGCCCGCGTGGTGTGTCCTCGCGACGTGCCACGCTGCGCGGAAGCTTCGATGCCTCGTGGGTGTTGCTCACGGTCGAGGAACAGTCGGTCTTCGCGCAGTGCGCGATCTTTCGCGGTGGTTTTACGCTCGACGACGCCGAGGCAGTGCTCGATCCGCTCGGCGAAACCACGCCGATGCTCGATGTGTTGCAAGCACTGCGCGACAAGTCACTGTTGCGCACGTACGCGGGAGCGGAGGCAACCGAGGACGGTCGCTTCGGCATGTTCCAGGGGCTGCGCGATTACGCGAACGAACGTCTCGCGGCGAGCGGCGCCGCGGCGAAACTCGCGCAACGGCACGCGGCACACTATGCGCGCCTGGCCCGCGCTCAGACGGCGCGATCGCGTCGCGAAGGGTTCCTCGCGATTCGATCGTGGGTGATCGCGGAGCAGGACAACCTCTACCTGCTGGTCGAACGTGCCGTCGAAGCTTTGCGCGCGACCGATGAGTCGACCGATGTGCTCGCGTGGATCGACGCGGCGCTCGCGGCCTTGGTGGCCTTGGAACCGTGGGTGCTCGAACGGGGGCCGATCGTGCGTCTGCTCGAACCGCTCGAGACGCTGCTCGATCACCCTCGCGTGAACGCGCTCCCGGGCGAGGTCACAGCGGCGGCTCGCGTCGTCCGTGCGACGGCGCGGCGACGGCGCGGGCGAATGGACGACGCGCTTACCGACTACGGGCGGGCCCAGCGTGAAGCGAGAGCGCTCGAAGTCACCGACGTCGAGGCCCGAGCACTGCGCGGACTCGGTACGCTCGCGTACGTACGGGGCGACCTCGACATCGCGCGCGTGCATTTCGACGACGCGATCGCGCGCTTCGAGTCGCTGGGTCACACCGCCGAAGTCGCGGCAACGTGTTCCATCGCGGGCGGCCTCGCACAAGAGCAGGGACGCGTGGCCGACGCCCGGCGAGCGCACGACCGCGCCATTGCGCTCTGTCGCGAGATCGAGGACGGCGTCGGCGAGGCGCTCGCGTGGAGTGGGCTCGGGTCGCTGCTGGTGTCACGCGAACACGGCACCGAAGCGTTGGCGTGCTTCGAACGCGCCGCATCGCTGCTCCTTCCGCGCGGCCCGTCCACGGAGCGCGCGTACGCACTCGCGAGCATCGGGTTCGTCTATCACTCCGAAGGCGTGCTCGAACTCGCGGCTGCTTCGTACGAGCGCGCTCTCGCGACGGCGCGGGCCATCGGCGATCGCCGCTTCGAGGCGATGTACACCGGCTATCTCGGCGGCGTGCGCCACGAGCAGGATCGACTGCGCGACGCGCTCGCTCTTCTCACCGACAGCGCGCGGATGCTCACGACGCTCGGCGACGCGCGCTATGGCGCGATCTTCCAGGCGTGGCGTGCGGCCGTCGCGGCGCAGCTCGGTCACGCGGATGAAGCGCGCGAAGCGCTGGCGCTGATCGAGAGCCCCGGTCGCGCGGAAGCCGAGCGCATCGGTGCGATGGCGTTCGCGAACGTGTTCGTCGAGAACGCGCGCGGAGGCGATCGGAGTGCTTCTCTCCACGCGCTCGAAGCGCGAAACGACGCGGGCGCGGAGAGCCGCCTCTTTCGTCGCATCGCGGCCGGCATCCATCCGACGCACGATGCCCGCATCGCGAGTCCCTCGGCACCACCGCCGACCTCGATCGCAGCGAACACACCTACGCCAGCGCTTGCCGTGCACCGCGAAGGCCACTGGTTCGAAGTGCCTGGTCGCGGACGCGTCTCGTGTCGCAAGCGCAACGTCACCCGCGCATTGCTCATGCGCCTGGTCGACGAGCGACTCGCGCATCCAGGACAAGCGCTCGGCCCACCGGATCTGCTCGCCGCCGCGTGGCCGGGCGAAAAGATCCTGCCGGCCGCGGCAATGAACCGTCTCTACGTGATGCTCACGAAGCTGCGAAAGCTCGGTCTGCGCGAACTGCTCGTCGCGCGGGACGACGGCTATCTCCTCGATCCGTCGCGCGACGTCGCGTACGTCGACGAGCCCTGAACCGCCCGGCCTTACCTCACCCTTACCTTCGCCGGAGTAAGACGACAGCCCACACCGGCGCAGTTATTCATCCACCTGTCGCGACGGTGACGGCGACGACGCAGCGAACGATTCGCTGCTCGAGACGCCGACCCGAACCAACGACGCGACGACGAAGGAAGCAGGTGGGTCATGGGTATGCTCGACGGTCTCAAGGGAATGCTCTCGAACATGGCAGGTGGGAATCTCGCGCAGAACGGTGCTGCGGCGGTTCAGCAGGTCGCGGCTTCGCGCACCGCGCCGCAAGCCGGCGGCCCGCAGTCGGCGGAGGACGCGATCTTCGAAGCAGCGTTCCTCGTCGCCGCCGCGAACGGCGAGATCTCGGAGCCCGAGATCGATCAGTACATCGCGTCGATCGAACAGATCCTCGGCACCACGATGACCGACGAAGAAGCCGAGAACCTGATCGCGACGTACAACGATCGCCTCGGCGCATCGGACTACGACACGCGTCTCGCCAAGGTCGGTGAGGTTCTCCGCGGCACCGAATCGGCAGGCGCGGCGTACGTCCTGTCGGCCGGGCTCGCGTTCATCGACGAAGTCGACGAAGACGAGGACGACGTGCTGTCGGCGCTCGGCGAAGCGCTCGGTCTCACCGACGAACAGATGCAGCAGTACGACGCGCAGGTGCAGCAGCAGATGGGGATCGCCGCGGCGGAGTGAGCTGTCGGAGACGCACTCGTGCGGGGGCGGACTGCGAGACGTGCGGTCGATGGCGCACACGCCGATTGCGCGCGCCGCCCTCGTCGAAGTCTGCGCCGCGGCCGCATGTGATACGTTCCGCTCGATGCCTAGAGTCCTCCTCGTCGACGACGAAGAGAATGTTCGTCTCGCGCTCCGCACCTACCTTCGCAAGCAGGGCTACGAGATCGACGCGGCCGCGAACGTCGACGAAGCGCTGAAGCAACTCGCCGCGCACGCGTACGACTACGTGGTGACCGACGTGCGAATGCCCGGCAAGAGCGGGCTCGATCTGCTCGCCGAGATCAAAGCGAAACACGCGGGCAGCACCGTGATCGTGATGAGCGCGTACGGCTCGGTCGACCAGGCGCTCGAGGCCATCAAGGCCGGCGCATACGACTACGTCGCCAAGCCCTTCAAGCCCGAAGAACTCGCGCTCGTGTTGCGCAAGGCGGAAGAACGCGAGGTGCTCAAGCGAGAGAATCGCGAGCTGCGCGCGGCCGTCGCGAAGGAACACAAGTTCGACGACCTGCTCGCGAAGAGCGGCGCGATGAAGAGCATGTTCACGACGATCGCAAAGGCCGCGCAGTTCAAGACCACGGTCCTGATCAGCGGCGAGTCCGGCGTCGGAAAAGAGCTGGTGGCGCGTTCGCTCCACAAGCGCTCGCCTCGCGCGGCAAAACCCTTTGTCGCGGTGAACTGCGGCGCGATTCCCGAAGCGCTGCTCGAAAGCGAACTGTTCGGTCACAAACGCGGCGCATTCACCGATGCAACGCACGACAAGCGCGGGCTCTTCGAAGAGGCCGAAGGCGGGACGCTGTTTCTCGACGAAGTCGGCGAACTCCCGCTCGCACTGCAGGTGAAGTTGCTGCGCGTGATCCAAGAGGGGACCTTCCGCCGTCTCGGTGAAACCGCCGATCGCAAGAGCGACGTGCGCCTGGTCGCCGCGACGGTGCGCGATCTCGCGACCGAAGTGAAAGCGGGACGATTCCGCGAAGACCTCTACTATCGACTCAACGTGCTCGCGCTCACGATCCCGCCGCTGCGCACGCGCCGTGAAGACATTCCGCTGCTCGTCGACGCGTTCATCGAGCGATACAACGCGCGGCTCGGCACGGCGGTCACCGGTCTCGATCCCGCCGCGACGCGTCTGCTCGACGAGTACGCCTGGCCCGGGAACGTGCGCGAACTGGAGAACACGATCGAGCGCGCAATGGTGCTCGCGGACCAGACTGTTCTGCGGGTGACCGATCTTCCCGAGCGCGTGCGCGAGCCGGTCGATCCGGTCGCGGCCGAACTGGCGAAGGGCGATCTGTCGATCAAGCGAACGATGCGCGCGATCGAAGAAGTGCTGATCCGGCGTGCGCTCGAGAAGACGAAAGGCAATCGCACGCGGGCGGCCGACCTGCTCGAGATCTCGCATCGCGCGCTGCTCTACAAGATCAAGGAGTACGGCGTCTCGTAGCGTCCGGACCCGGCGCGACAGTGACGATCGTCGGAGGCGTTTTGAACCGGCGAGTCGATCGCGATACGCCGTTGGCCATGAACGACGAACGACGACTCTTCTTGCGGACCGGCGCCCTCACCGGTGCGGTGGCCATCGTGGGCGCGTGCGGGGCCGCGGCGGCGAATTCGCGGGCCGGACGCGAGGAACACGAGGGCGGCGGCGATGAAGCGCAGGAGGTCTCGCCGACCGAAGACTTGATGCAAGAGCACGGATTGCTCGAGCGGATTCTCGGGCTGTACGCCGAGAGT